>JAEZLG010000250.1 GCA_023435855.1 Bacillota bacterium
TTATCGGAGACAGGCCCTGCGGCGGCTTTGTGGACCCGGCAGCCCGGCAAGCGCTCGACTATAAAACAGCAACGGCGGTAAAGAAGCACTTCGGACGGGAAGCAACGTTCGGCTCTGCCTCTACAGACTGCAACATCCCCCTGTCCATGGGTATCCCGTCTGTTGCGGTAAGCTGCTATATAGGAGATGGGGCACACACTCGCGAGGAGTATATAGAGATCGACAGCCTTCTGCCGGGGCTTAAGATGGGGTTTGACTTGATACTTGATTACTACATTTAACAAGATTTAATCGGATTGCGAAGCAAACCAACAGAGAATTCTGTGTTTCTCCGAACCGACGTAGATTACATTGATACTTGCACAGCAAAAGAACCGCCCCGGAGCCGCCTATTAAAGAAGGCGCATCCAAAGGGCGGTTTTTTGGTAATGCACGTGAAGCTGCGCTTCATCCGCATATGCTTCTAGAGGCTTTGCGCAAGCTTATGTTGGTGTGCCTCGTAAAGTTCTTCTGTAGCAAGCGCAATTTTGGTTACCGAAAAGTCCTTCCCTTGCGGGTAGATATACCAGGTATCCTCAAGGGTACTTAAGTCGACTGCATCACCGTAGCGGTTGAGGTATTCGTACTCTATGTGGCAGGAATACATGGTAGAAACGGGTTTTCGCATTTCAAAATCACCGTATTTACCTGTGCCCTGCACCGCAAAGCCATGACAATCGTGTGTGAGTGTTCCTTCACCAAGCGGTATATAACCCTTTGCATTGGGCAACGAGGTGACGCTGACTTCTAAGCGTATTTTGTAGGTGCCGTTTTCCACTTCCGCGCGTACGTTTTGCCGCTCCCACTCATACCAATCGGGAATGTGGGTAAACTCGGTTTCTCCGCTATCGGCGCAAAGCTCGCCAAATTCGCCCATGCTCCACGTTTTGCCGCATGCCTCGCAAAAAAGCTTTTCGTCCTTTGATCCCATGCGGTATTCCGTTTTACAAGCAGGACACTGATAGAGTACCTTATGGAGACCCTCGGCACGCTTGGGCTCTGTCACGTGAATTTTGCGCTCTTTCTGCCATGCGAAATCGTCGTAATAAAAAGCCTTTTTGATGCCCGCATTAATCTCGTCCACGCTCTTTTTTGCAACCTCATCGGCGGTAAAAAGGCAGACCATTTCAGCCTCGGTAGGCTTTATACCGCGGTCCCCCGTATTCCAAAAGGGCGAGTTTATATGGTGCCCGTGCATCACGAGCGTCACCACGGGCACTTTCAAAAGTTTGCACATTTTTCCTAGAGACTCGGGCAGCACCGCTGTGGTGCCGCACAGCGAATAGCGCGCTTCCGGATAGATAATCGCGATGTCGCCGTTATCGATGACACGCTTGATATGGCGCACCAGCACAAGGTCGTTTGTAAATTTCCGCTTGGGGATGCAGCCGACCATGCGCAAAAGCCACTCGCGCCCCATAAACCCCTTACCCATAGGCATGGTGTACGCGTCGACAGCGACCACAGAATTGGAGCGGTGCGGGAAGGTTGCAACCGAGGCAACCATAAAATCAAAAAATGCATTGTGATTGCATAAAAGTACGTAAGGCGGCTTAAGACCGTCCATACCCTGCTTGACGATTTTTGCACGGTGTTTCCACACAGGCGGAAAACTCAACGCCCAAATCAGTGGGCGTAAGTGCTGCCTGCGAGGTTTTTTAAGCATATCAAAATGCTGGAACGAATTGTTTACCATAATCCCTCCGAAAAAAGCAATTTGCTTTGTACATTCCGCATATCCTTATACAAAACGGCACGGATCGAACATGCCATCTATTATGCAGTACATAACAAGGTCCCGCAAGCTTTTTTACCGGAAAGCATATAGGCTGCAACATCAATAAACGAGCCGAGATTACAGTCGGATTTTCTGTCACCTTATATAATCTTTGCGAACATACCGTCGCAGCTCTCCACGCTCGATTGTATACCAATTTCCGACCTCGCCGACAATCGTCACCTCAGTGCCGTTTTCTAAGCTTGCCACAATAGGCGTATTGATGCTCGGATAACTTCGTACGTTGAGCCTGCCGCTTGTGAGGGTAACGGTTCCGGTTCGCGGCGGTATCACCGGCGTAGCAAACGGTACCCCGAAATAATCCGTCAGTCCGTTTGCAATGGCCCGGGCAGCGGGATCCAAGTTTTGAACGATCCACATTGCATCTTGCACATTATCGTGATAAGCAAGCTCAACAAATGCCGACGGTGCCTCCGTCAGCCGCAGTTCGCCTATGATTGTAGACGGTAGGGTTCTAACGCTAAGAGGGTAAATTGTGCGAAGATGCTCCGCTATGGCACTTGCCGCCCTATGCCCCCAATAACTTGTAGGGTAATAATACACTTCAGAGCCGCGTACCTGTCCGGACTGGGCTTCAGGTGCAGCGTTAGAATGAAGCCCAAGATGCAGGTCGTAACGCCCTTCATTTGATGCGCGAATGGAAGACGCCGCCGTCATATCCGGTGTATTTCGTACAAAGCGTATGAGGTTAGCCCTAAGGTAAGGTTCGAGCCTGTCAGCAAGCAGGTTCATGTAGTACTCCTCGCTGCCCCCGATAACATACATATTTCCTTCCTGTGTGGAAGGGCTCAGATAAATAATAGGCAAAGCGCATACCTCCCGGAAATCGGAGCGCGTAAATTAAAATTTGCGCCCATATGTTACCATATGTCAAAATGCACTAAGGCGTGTGCCGTATACAGCATGGTGCAACAGCGCATTGTATCTTGCTTGCACATTCTTGTTACAGTATAGTAAATGAATACAAAGCAAAGAAAAACTATGCAATATGCGAGGTATCCGATGCAACTACAGTTTTTGCCGCCCGACAGACTGCGTGACTACATCGATTACTGTAAGAAACACAGAAACGAGGTGGATGATTCCTACATATACGATGAGGATCTTAATGCTTTTGTACCGGGTGATCAATATCCCACCTATATCGTTATAAACGAGGACAATCAAATCATCGCTGCGGCTTCAGTTATACTTAACGAGTATTGGAAAGGCCTTAAGAAAGCGAAGCTTGCGATACTCCATTCTGAAATTCCGAATGATGAAATCTACAGATTGCTTCTTGACGCCTTAAAAAAACACACGGAAGGCTTTAGCGGCTTATATGTCTTTGTGCCGTTAAAGGAAACTGTGATACTTGAAATTTTCAAAAACATAGGCTTTACAACCGAAAGGTACGCATTCTTACTCGTTTATGATCATCCTGATTTTCAACATAATGATTTGCCGCAGGGATATGAAATAAGACCCATGAGAAGAGGGATGGAT
>JAEZLG010000006.1 GCA_023435855.1 Bacillota bacterium
CAGCGCTTCAAACATATCCATATGCGTTTCTCCTTGCTTTGAATGTTTCAACATAGGTTTTAAGAGAATATAACATTGCTATTATATCATTTTAGAAAGCGTTGCGGGAGGGAGATCGGAAATATATCGGATGAAGATTTGGTTTGGATTTAACGAAGATTTGACAAAGTTTTTACCAGCCCTTGCGCGCAAGGTGAATTTGGTGTATAGATTAATGGGGACCTTTGCGCGTACATGTATTGAATCATATGTCCCGGGTATGCTTTAACCAGAAACGAGGTAACTTTTCATGCAGTTTTCCGAAGGCGTCGTACCACTTGGGGAGTTTATAACAGAGCTAGGTCGAAATCCGACACTCTTTCTCACGGTGTTGTTGACGCTTGGCGTAATTTTGGTAAACGGCTGGACGGATGCACCAAACGCCATAGCGACATGCGTTTCTACACGCTCCATGTCGCCGCGTGCGGCAATTCTAATGGCGGCTGTATTAAACTTCTTAGGTGTTCTGTTGATGACCTTCATCAACAAGACCGTCGCCATGACCATCTATAATATGGTTAATTTTGACGGCAACGCCGCAGACGCAAATATTGCGCTTTGCGCTGCTATGTTTGCCATCGTCACCTGGGCAACCGCTGCGTGGAAGTTTGGCATACCTACAAGCGAGAGCCATGCGCTTATCGCAGGCATATCGGGTGCCGCCATCGCACTGCAGGGAGGCATATCGGGCATCAACGGTTCGGAGTGGATTAAGGTCATCTACGGACTGTTGCTTTCTACGTTTTTAGGTTTCGGCATGGGATTTTTAACGACGAAACTTACGGAATTCATTTTCCGCCGCACGGACAGGCGCAAGACCGAAGGTTTCTTTAAGGGCGCACAGATATTCGGTGCAGGGGCAATGGCGTTTATGCATGGCGCGCAGGACGGGCAAAAATTCATAGGTGTATTCCTGTTAGGCACATTTCTCGCCACCGGAAACGCGGGCACGACCGATTTTGCAATCCCCATATGGCTTATGGTAATCTGCTCGCTCGTTATGGCACTCGGTACCTCCATAGGCGGGTACCGCATCATCAAGTCCGTCGGCATGGACATGGTGAAGCTTGCTAAGTACCAGGGCTTTTCGGCAGACGTAGCTGCAGCAAGCTGTCTTCTTTTAAGCTCCCTTACCGGCATACCTGTGAGCACCACGCACACAAAGACAACCGCCATCATGGGCGTAGGTGCATCCAAGCGTCTTTCCTCGGTAAACTGGGGCGTGGTAAAAGAAATGGTGATTGCGTGGGTATTGACTTTCCCCGGCTGTGCTTTAATCGCATATTTGATGGTCAAGCTGTTCCTCGCCATATTCTAAGCGCGAGGGCGGCTTTCATTTTTGACAGGAGGAATTTTCTTTATGGCGAAAAAGGTAGATTACTTTGCGGAGATCGAGAATTTAATGCACTATGCGTGTGAAGCCTCCGCGTACTTAAACAAAACGCTCGGGGAGTTTGACCCCGAAAAGCTGCATGAATGTCTTGAGGCGATGCACAAGATCGAGCATACGGCGGACATGCAAAAGCATGACCTTATGGCTAAGCTCGTGGCGGAGTTCATCACCCCCATCGAGCGCGAGGACATTTTGGTCATACTCCAAAAAATCGACGATATCACGGACTCTATCGAAGAGGTCTTAAGAAAGGCGTACATGTTCAACATCGCCTCCGTCAGGCCCGATGCCGTGGAGTTTGCGCTCATCATCGACCAATGTTGCGAGACGACGCGGCTTGCGCTTTCGGAATTCCATGATTTCCGCAAATCCAAACTCATCCGCGATCACATCATTCAGGTAAACGAATATGAGGAAGCGGGCGACAGGCTGCACCGCGATTCCATACGCCGTCTTTACAGCAGCGAGCAAAACCCCGTTGCCGTACTCGCGTGGACGGAAATGTACGATTGCCTCGAGCGCTGCTGTGACGCTTGCGAGGACGTGAGCGAAATGATAGAGACGGTAATGATGAAGAACTCCTAAAGGAGTCGCGAAAATGTCTGCGGCCATTTCCGCGATTGGGAACGAGGGTTTCGCACATCCGCCTGTCGCGTTTCGACGCTCCCGGGCGGCGAATGTGAGAGGAACGAAAGGCTAACGCCTTTCATCCGTTTCAGCGCGCATGTCGCTGAAGCCGGAATTGAGCCTACAGAGGGTTGCCCGCAGTTCGCAATGGTCGTCTTGCTCCTTAGGTCGCAATACTCCCTTGCTCATTGGGCTTCCGCCTCGCTTCATCCGCTACTGGCGGCGCTTTGGCTCCGCCCCTCCGCACCTCCCTGTAGGGGCGGGTATTAGCCGCCCGCGGTTACCGCCATGCAGATTAACCCCGTAGGGGGCGGCGTCCTCGACGCCCCGCGAATAGAATGATCGTATTACCCATAGCGGGATGATTGCATCTCGCTTTTTCTATGGAACGGACGCTCCCAACTGCCCTTTATTTATGGTACAATATTTTTATCTATTGCGTACAAAGGAGACCCCATGACCGACAATAACCTCAACATACTTTTTGATACGGGCATACTTGCCATTTGCCGCGCCATACCCGAGGACAAGCTTTTTCTTTGCGCCGATGCGCTTATTGAAGCGGGTGTAAAATACATGGAGGTCACGTTTGACAATTCATCCGGTCCCGAAAAGACCGAGCGTGCACTTTCCTCGCTATCAAGCCGCTATGAAAAAGAACTCGTCATTGGTGCCGGTACGGTGCTTACTTTAGAACAGCTTTCTCGTGCGAGAGACGCAGGTGCAAAATACATCGTATCTCCCAACTGCAACGAAAGCATCATTAAAAAAACCAAGGAATTGGGGCTAAATAGCGTACCCGGGGCACTCACGCCAACCGAGATTGCCATGGCGCACCAAAGCGGTGCAAACCTTGTTAAGCTGTTCCCTGCGGGGCTTTTCGGTGAGGAATACTTCCGCGCGGTGAAAGCGCCTTATAAGCACATCCCGCTTGCGGCGGTGGGCAACATCACGCCTGAGAACTTTACACCGCTTTACAATGCAGGTGCTGTGGAGTTTGGTATAAGCTCAGGCATATTCGAAAAGGAAGCCATAGATGCGGGCGATTTTAAGCGCATCCTAAGTCGCGCAAAGCTTTATAAAGGACTTTTTGACAAAGCGAAAGAGGCATAAATATGAGGCTGTTTATCGGCATCGAACTCCCCAAGTCGTTTAAGGCGGAATTGCTGCGCGTAGAAAATGAGCTCAAGGCGATGGGGGCAACCGGCCGCTTCGTTCCCGAGGACAATTTTCATATCACGCTCAATTTTTTGGGCGAGCAAAGCGATGTCTACGGCATCACAAACGCTATGAAAAGCGCTGCGCGAGGCATCCGCCCGTTTACGCTGCACTTATTAAAATACGGCTGTTTTTCTCGTTCGGACGGGCAGATCGCTTATGTAGGACTTGCTGGCGGGCTTGATGAGCTCAGTGTACTGCATGAATCGCTCATAAGCGCGTTACTCGACGGAGGATTCTCCTGTGAGCGCAAGCGCTTCACGCCGCATATTACACTTGGGCGCGCGGTGAAATACCCGCCGGGTGTTGAAGAAAAGCTCACTGCAATTTCCCCCAACGCATCTCTCACGGTCTCCTCAATGGTGTTGTTTGAAAGTGTGCGCCGCGAAAACCAAATGTACTATTCCGTACTGCACAGGGAGAAATTTTGATGGAACGCATCACCTTCGTCGCCGGGCGCGCGGGGGCGGGCAAGAGCCGATATCTGCGCGAGAGGATGCGAGAGCTTCTTCTTAACAAGGAGCGCGTAATCGTAATCGTACCCGAGCAGTTTACCTTCGAGACCGAACGCGAGCTTACGGAGGCATTCTCCGGCGGGCTCTACAATGTTTCGGTCTTTTCATTTACCACGCTCGCGCGGCGCGTGCTTAAAAAAAGCGGTGAGCGAAACGTTTTCCTTTCCCCGGAAGGAATGCGCATGGTGGTTAAAAAATCCGTGAATGAATGTGAGAAAAAGCTTACCGCTTTTTCCGGTGTTGCTGAGCGGCCGGGGTTTTCCGAAACCGCAGTATCCCTTTTCACCATGTTCAAACGCTTTGAGATTACGCCGAAGGAGCTTAACAAAGCTACTGAAAAGCTGCCGGATGAAGCGCTTTTAAAAAGAAAGCTTCTTGATTTGTCACTGCTTTACGAGCATACGGAGGAATACCTGCTAGGCCGCTACCTAGATTCGGAGGATGCGCTGAATGCACTTCTGAGGTTAATGCCGGAGTCGTTTGTAACGGACTGCCATGTGTTTATCGACGGGTTTGACCTACTTACCGAGCAGATCTATCGCATTATCGTATCACTCATGCAGCATGTGAAAAGCGTTTCCGTTTCCTTCCGTGCGGACTTTTCGCCGCGCTGCCGCGATATGGACGTATTCAAAGTAGAGCACAGGGCTTATTCGCGTTTATTTGAGGAAGCTAACGCACTGTCTCTTCCCACCAAGCTTGTGAGGCTGCCGTTTGAAGGTGAAAAGGAGCGTGCAGTGCCTTCCGCTTTGCGCCACCTGGAAAAAGAGGGCTTTGCTTACCCGTTTACGGTGTATGACGGTGAGCCTTCGGGCATCACACTTTTTGCCGCGAGCGACCGTATTACCGAGGCGCACGCGCTTGCCGACCGAATTTCCGTTGCCGCAAGACAGGGGATACGCTACCGCGATATGGCGGTTGTCTGCACGGATATGGGAGCTTATTTTCCCATCGTAAGCCGTGTGTTCCATGCGCGTAAAATCCCGTTTTTTACCGACCATAAACACCCGCTATCGGGCTATCCGGCACCTCGCCTCCTTCTTTACGCGCTTCGTGCGGCAATTCTCGATTTTTCCGCCTCGGATATGATCGAGCTTGCAAAAACAGGACTTTGCGGCATTACCTTAGATGAAGCGGAGATATTTGAAAATTATGTGATTGCCTGCGGCATACGCGGCAAGGCTTTTTTGGAGCCGTTTAAGCGGGGAGCAGTGCCCGCCGAGGCAGAGACTGCACGCATTGCGCTTGCAGAGCCGCTCATTGCATTAAAAAACCGCCTTCGCACAGGAAAAACCGCAGCATTAAAAACTGAGGCTGTTGCCGAATATATGGAGACGCTCAAAGTATTTGACAAGCAAGACGAGCTGTCTATAAAGCTTCGGCAAGAGGACCGCTTGGAGCTTGCCGCGGAAAACGCACAGGTCTATAACCACATCATGGAAATATTAAGCCAGCTTCATGCAGTGATGGGGGATACAGCTTTAACGAATAAACGCTTCCTCGCAGTTTTAAGCGAGGGCTTTGATGCAGCTTCGGTAGGTGTCATACCCGCCACGGCGGATCAGGTGCTTTTTGGGAGCGTAGGACGCACCCGCGCAAGAAGCGTGCGTGCGCTATTTGTAATAGGCGCTAACGAAGGTGCTTTTCCACTTGTTTCGCTCGACGAGGCGCTCATTGACGACCGAGAGCTCAATTCGCTTCGCGAGCTTAACGTAACACCTTGGGATTCGAGCCTCGATAAAGCTGCCGTAGCGCTTGCGGATGTGTACAGCGCTGTATCAAAGCCAACCGAAGCGCTTTATGTATCTTACCCCATGACGGTCGAAGGACAAACACAGCCCGCATGCGCGCTTATAGACCGTATGCAGGCACTTTTCCCGACGCTTACATTACATACAGACGTTAATGCGGCGTTTTCTCCGGTATCGAAAGAAGGTGCGTTCCTTTCTCTCACACAAATGCTTCGAAGCTATGCGGATACGGGTGTGATGGACGCTCAACTCGCGCCATTATACGCATGGTTTCATAAAAACGAGGCGTTTAAAGAGCGTTTACGCGGTATTATTGAGGCAATCTTTTTCAACAATTCTCCCGAGCCGTTTGGCGAAGAGCTGGCTCTTGCACTTTATGGCAACGAAGCTGCGGGCAGTGCAACGCGCTTTGAGGAATTTAACGCCTGCCCGTTTAAGCATTTTGCCAAATACGGGCTTCGCATTTTGCCCCGCAAGGAATATAAAGAGAGAAGCCTCGAGGAAGGCATATTTTTGCATGAGGCTATTTCACTTTACATCGATGCGTTAACAGCTAGGTATAAGGATTTAACTCCGGTTACGCAGGAGCTTTGCGAAGCGCTTGTGGACGAAGTGCTGCCGCCCCTTATCGCAAGCCACAACAACGGCGTGTTCCTCGATACCAGGCGCGGTATGCTTCGCTGTGCTGAACTTGTACGCGAAGTGAAGGCAACTTCATGGGCTGCAACGCGTCAGCTGAAAGTAGGCTCGTTTAAAGTGGTGAGCACCGAGCTTGCATTCGGTTTAAAGGATGCACCGCTTCCGCCGATTATCGTTAAAATCAACGATTCAACGTATTTTCGCATCACGGGGAAAATCGACCGCCTCGATTCGTATGAAAGTGGTGGTGAAACGTATTATCGCGTGATCGATTATAAGAGCGGCAACAAACAGTTCGATTTTAGTGAGCTCTATTACGGCTTAAAGCTGCAGCTCCCCCTTTATGCAAAGGCAGCGCTTGCCATAAAAGATGCCGCGCGGGCGGCGGGCTTTTATTATCTGCACATACACGAGCCGGTTTTAAGCGATGAAGTCCACACCGAGGACGCATTTGAAAAGCAGCTCTTCAAGGCATTTCGCCTAAAAGGCCTTACACTCAACGAACCTGAAATTGTGGAAGCAATCAAAGGGAGAGACGAAGGGTACGAGGTAATCTCTGTACAAAGAAGCCCCTATGTGGTGGACAATGCCGTGATGGAGGCGGTGCTCTCCTTTGCGGGTGTTAAGGCGAAGGATACGCTTAAATCCATACTCAAAGGGCAGGCGCAGCCGTCGCCTTATCGCTTTAAGCGCGGCGGCGTGAGTGCCTGCACGTACTGCGATTATAAGAGCGTATGCGCGTTTGACGTGCGTTTAAACGGTTGTGCCTATAGAAACCTCAAGAGTGTAAAATTAGAGGAATTTATGCTGCGGACGGGAGGGCAAATAGATGGCGAAAACAAAATGGACTAACGAACAGACACAAGCCATCCAAAGGGAAGGGAATCTTCTCGTTGCCGCTGCTGCCGGAAGCGGCAAGACCGCCGTTTTAACCGAGCGCATCGCACGGCTAATTTATGAAGGTGCAGACGTAAGCGATTTTTTGGTGGTTACCTTCACGCGCGCAGCGGCGGGCGAAATGAAAAAGCGTATCGCCAAGCGTTTAGCCGAAGCCGCGTCCCAAGCGCAAGGGGAGCTTGCGGCACGACTTTACCGCGCGGCCGTGGGCGTTTCGCAGGCGAACATTTCTACCATCCATTCGTTTTGCACGCAGGTTTTACGCCGCCATTTCCACTTGGCAGGCATTGACCCCGGATTTCGAGTTGCAGACGAGGCAGATATCGCTCTTATGCGTGAGGATGCGCTCGATGAGCTGACGGAGGAATTTCTTGAAACGGATGAAAGCGCCTTCAAAAAGCTTTGCGAGATGTTCGGTACAAACGACGAAATGCGCGAGGCTGTTTTAAAAATACATGCCTTCATGTATTCAAAACCCGACCCGTTTGCATGGCTTGAAAGTGCCGTGGAACTTTACCGTACGCCCGAATCTGAAATGCTGTCTTTGCCGCATGCAAAGCTTTTTTTAAAAAGCTCTAAGCGCGCATTGGCAAGAGAGGTTGAGCGCTACGCCGATGCACGGGATTTGGCGGCAGAAGAGGACGAAAAAGCGGCGGCTACGATGGACTCCGAGCTTTTGCAGCTTCGCGCGGCGCTATTATGTGAGGACTTAAAAAGCTATCACACAGCGCTTATGTGCGTGGATTTTGCAACACTAAGGTGGAATAAAGCTACACCTGATGATATAAAGAATTCCGTTAAGTCCGTCCGCGATGCATGTAAAAAGGCTTATAAAAAACAGTTGATTGAATGCGCTGTGGATGTAAAAAAAGAGTTTGAGCGTATGGCGTATACGGCGGAGAGACTTGAAACGCTCATAGAATTCCTCCGCGCGTTTTCAAAGCGTCTCGATGAAAAAAAGGCGGAAGCGCGTTCGGTCGATTACGGCGACCTAGAGCATATTGCGCTGAAGCTTCTTAAAAACGAGAACATCGCCGCAGAGTACCGCAATAAATTCCGCTATATATTCGTAGACGAATACCAGGATTCCAACGCTGTGCAGGAAAGCATTTTAAATTCGTTTTGCCGCAAGGACAACCTGTTTTTTGTCGGCGATGTAAAGCAGAGTATCTACCGCTTCCGCCTTGCGGAACCAAAGCTGTTTTTAGAAAAATATGCGGGATACGGTGCTATGTGCGGCGGAACGCTCGTGGACCTCAACGCAAATTTCAGAAGCGCCACCAATGTGGTGGATACTGTGAATGCCGTGTTCTGCCGCGCTATGAGCAAAGAAGGAGCCGAGATAGAATACGACAGCCGCGCAGCACTTCTCCACGGTCGAGCAGATGATACATTGGGCTTAGCAGAGCTTTGCCTTGTGGAAAAATCGAGGCCTGATACTTCTTTGTTTTCAGAAATCGAAGACGATACTCCCGATGAGCGAAATGGTACGGATGAGGAAGAAAAAGAGCCTGACGATGAAGACGGGCTTATAGACATGGAGGATGCCGAAGCGGAGGCGCGGGTAGCGGCAAAAAGGATCCATACGCTCTTAAATTCCATGCAGGTTAAGGATGCAAAAACAGGTGAGCTGAGGGCACTTAAATACAGCGACATTGCGGTATTGCATCCAAAACCCAAGCGTGTTGCGGCAACATGGGTGGAGACTTTAAGCGCATGCGGTGTACCCGCTTACGCACAGCTAAAGGGCGGTTATTTTGAAGCGGTGGAAGTGCGGGTGTTTTTAGACCTTCTGCGCGTACTTGACAACCGCAGGCAGGATATACCCCTCGCGGCGGTGATGCGCTCACCCATAGGCGGATTTTCCTCGACGGAACTTATTGAGATTCGCGCAGGGTACAAAACCGGTACTTTATTTGAAGCGCTTTTAGACCTAGACCAATACGACACACCTCTAGCGAGAAAAGCCAAAGCATTTTTAAATAAGATTGCGCGTTGGCACGAGGATGCCGCATTAAGCGGGCTTGAGGAGCTTTTGGGAATGCTTTTGGAGGACACCGGTTATTACGATTTTTCCGCAGCACTCCCCGGCGGGCAGGCGCGCAAGAAAAACCTCGAGGCTCTGTTTTCCATGGCGCGCGCGTACGAAAACAACGGCGCACGCGGTCTGTCGGGCTTTTTAAGGTTTATGGACCGTATCAAGAATACCGATTCCGTTGGCGAGGCGCAAACAGCAGGTGCAGACGTTGTGCGTGTTATGAGCATCCATGCCTCAAAAGGCTTAGAATTCCCGGTTGTGCTGCTTGCAGGTATGAGCAGCCGCTTTAACGAGAGTGACGCGAGCAGCCACCTCATTTTGGATGCGGAGCTCGGCATTGGCATACGCCCCGTCATTCGGAGCGTACGCGTACAACCCCTTCTTTTTAAGGCCGTGCGCGAAAACCGCAAATTTTTAGATACAGCGGAGCAGATGCGTGTGCTCTATGTAGGTATGACCCGTGCGCGAGACGCGCTTATCATGCTTGCGGCTGTGCAGGATACGCAAAAGGAAATAAGAAAAGCGCTTGTTCGCCTCACGCCGCTTCACGTCGTCAACAAAAAGCGGTTTTTGGATTGGACACTCGCAGCGCTTATGGACACCCCTTGCTCCAATACGATACGAAAAAACCTCGGTATAAGCACAATAGAAGGGGAGGCGTTTTGCTCCATCTCGCTTGCATGGCCGGACGGCGGTACAGACGCAATCAACGCATTGGATGAAGGAGAGTTCCGCGCATTTTTAAAGCAAGCGGAAAATGCAGATACCGAAGCGCTCGAAAAACCGTTTTCGTGGGAATATGCCTATCAGGATGCTGTAACGCTGCCCTCGAAGGTAAGCGTCACGGCACTTTCGCAAACACTTCCCAAGCTTCGTGAAGCGCCTGACTTTATGAAACCGAAAAAACCTACAGCCGCCGAGCGCGGCACGGCAACGCATCTTTTGATGGAGCACCTGAGCCTCAAATCCCATACGACAGATACCGTAAAGGAGGAGCTTGAAGCGCTCACAAAGCGCAATGTGCTTACACTTGAGGACGCAGCGGTTATAAGTATACCTACGGTTGCGGGGTTTTTCTCATCTTCACTCGGGGTACGGCTCTTAGCATCAAGTTTAGTTGAGCGGGAGCTTGAGTTTAACTGCCGCATACCCGCTTCGGAACTTATGAATGTGCGAACAGAAGAACCGGTGCTTTTGCAGGGCGTCATCGACTGCTGCTTTTTAGAAGATGACGCATGGGTGCTTATCGACTATAAAACCGACTATATAGCCCCGAATGTATCGCTTTTACAAGCCGCGCAAAAGCACGCACGCCAGATTAATCTGTACGCGCGTGCCTTGCAAATCCTGACGAAAAAACCCGTGAAGGAATGTCATGTGCATTTTTTAAGGACGGGGGACAGCGTGTTACTAAAGTAAAGGAAGCGGCACTTGCTGAGAGTGCCGCTTCTTTTTTATGCTTTAATGCTCGCATTATTTTCCGTTTGTTTTCCCATCCAATCCTTCCCGTCCACCATGCGTGCAGCGAGGAGGGCGGAGCTGGTGTTCCCAACAGCGTTGAGCATGGTTGCGGGCGGGTCGATGATGGTGGCGATGATCGTTAAAATAGGCAGCGCAGCTATTGGGAAGCCCATCATTGTGATAATCATCAGCTCGGATATTGTGCCGCCGCCAATGGGTACAGCCGTAACAAGAAGCGTGGCCACGAGAGAAACCAAAAGCACATTTAGGATGCTGTCAAACGAGCGCATATCCAAGCCGAACAGGTAGGCGAGGAACAGCACCTTAAATACGGAGCCTATGATGGAGCCATCCTTATGAAGATTGGTGCCGAGAGGGATAATTGTCTCGGCGATATCATCTGAAACGCCCATTTTCTTGGCAGAGGTTATATTCACGGGGATTGTGGCTGCGCTCGAACATGTGGCGAGCGCCGTTACAGCAGTAGGCAGCACGTTTTTCCAGAATGCCGTAAAGCCACGTTTGCCGCCCGCAAGGAGCGCATAAAGCGAATAAACAACAAAGAAGAACAGAAGCGATACCGCAAGGTACACCATAAATGTTTTCGCATAGCCTAAAGCGATTTCGCTGCCGAATGTACCTACGAGCGCTGCCATATAGCACGCAAGGCCAAAGGGCGCATAGTACATGGTGTATTTGATAAATTTGAAGATAATATCGCTGAGCGAATCCAAAAGCTTAACGACCGGAGCGGCCTTTTCGCCCACCGCATGGGCGGATAGTCCGAACAATATGGAAAATACGATGAGCGCCAATAGGTTAGAGCGTGTTAGAAGCGAGGAGAAATCTCCAACGGTGAGGGTTTGTACCGTTCTTTCAAGGAAGGATATATCTTCCGCTTCCTCTTCTTGTGCGTCCATGTTAAGCTCGCTTTTGATGCGTTCGCCGTCGGCGGGGTTTACAAGTTTAACAGGCGCAGTCGCCGCCACGCCAACAAGTACGGCTACTAGGGATGTGGCGATAATGACGGCTACGATGGCGGTCATGATCTTCCCGAGCCTTTTCGGTTTTTGCATCTTGGCAATGGCGAGCGATATGGTAACAAAAATCAACGGGACGATGATGACGAGCATCAAATTTAAGAATAGGGTTCCAAAGGGATTGAGCACTTTCGCGCCTTCTCCCCATACTGCGCCTACGATTGCGCCTAAGATAACCGCACCTAAGAGAATAAATGTGGAGCGATAATTTTTCAAAAACCCATGCATCGATTTGTCCCTCCATTTTAGCGTCCTTTAATGGTGGTATGGGAAGTTTATAATCCCTCACCATAAACAGTATACAACCTACGAATAGCGTTTCATCTGGCAAAAAAAACGATAAATGTTGCAAAAAGAGTTTATGATGCTAAATGGAGTTGATTGCGAAATTCGCAATCAACTCCTTAGCCTGTTTAAATTGCTTTATTACCTTAGCGATCCTGCGATGAACGCGGCGTTACAGCTCGGCAGCGGCTGTAATGTCATGGTCCTCTTTGACTTCGAGCACTTCATGCATCAGTTGTCCAATGGTAATATCGGGGTTTGCTATGCCGGCTTCCATTACCCTTACGCTGTTTTCAAACAGCGCTTGAAGCTCATATATGTAAAGCGCATTCAACCTATACTCAAAGTGAAAGTCAAGACCGCCCTTAATAAAGTTAGGAACAACCACGGTGTACAAGGGCATGGCAAAGCGGCCGTTGCTGTAGTTACCCATTTCACACTCCCAGCCCTGCGGCAGCGAAAACTTAAACGGGAGGCAGGACAAGAGCATAGAATAGGTGCATGATAATTGAGATCTGTTTTCCCAATGCGCAAGTCCATCCTTGGCAAGTGCAAAAATATAGTCTGTATGGCGAAGGATTTGAAACTGCAGCTGCTGCGTTTGCGTAATCGCTTCCATAAACGTCTTATCCTGTGCGATAACGGTGCGAATGGGAAGCGCGTTCACACGGCTGCCGCCGGAGCGCTTATCCGCAAGGGTAATTCTGCGGTTAAATGCAACGATGAAGGTAACGTCATCCGTTTCCTCATTGATTTTAGAAAGATAGGTGCGCATACCCATGTAAACCATCGTTTGCAGGGGAATGCTGTTTTTTTCGCAAAAGGAAAGTATCGGCTCTGCCCTTTGAGCGCTTAAGTGCATGTTGTAATTTTCGCTTCTGTCGTTTAATAGGGGATTTATAGTCAAACAACGAAGGTTTTCATTTCTCTTCCTGCGGCGCTCCTTGTTAAGAAGCCGCATCCCGTCCGCACCGGCATAAAATGAAGGCCCATCTTTTAGAAACAGTTCTTTGAAGAATTGATGGTGTTTTTGATTGGCCTCTTTATCATGAAAGAGAAGTAAGTCTTTTTTTAAGCACTCTTCAAACGAAGAGAGTGGCTTCGGCATCGACGTTCCGTTTTGAAGCGCAGCGATTACTTCGATTAGATCAATAAAAAATAAAACCGCTGCGTAAAGGTCGGCAATCACATGTGAGATGTTCAGATAGATGCCTGTACGCCCATCGTGGGTGTTATAGAGGATGACGCGATACATCTCACCCTTCATGACTTTCAACGGCTTGCGCGCATCTTTTGTAAGTGTAGCATCTTGCTCCTCTTTTGTTTTACCAGTGAAATCTAAAACGGGGATATTTTCAAGCTTTAGTTCCGGTAAAAAATATTGCATGAGCTTTCCGGCGCGCCTTTTGAAGCGTATGCGCAGACAGTCGTTGCGCTCAATTTCTATGTTCACCGCGCGTTTTAGAAGTTCAAAATCAAACTTGCGGTTGAGGATCGTATAGAAGATGATCTGTGTGCACTCCTTATGAAGGCTGTATTGCAGCTGCATAAGAGGTAACGACTGCGTGCCGCTGATTTCGTAATAGGTTCTCGATGCAACTTTATCATCGCTTATTGCGCTCATGTTTCATCCTCCTACAAGTATCTCGGTGCTATTCAATGGCCTTGAGCGACTCTACCATGCTGATACCGCGCATGCGCTTGGTCATCATCAGATTGACCAATACGATATAAAATGCTGTGAGCAGCGCGGCGAAAAGGAAGCTCGTCAATTCTATGTCTTTGACGAACTTAACCATATCCACCTCGACTGTTTTGAGCATAAACTGCGCTAAGAAGTAGCCAAAAACACTGCCAAGCATTATACCCACTGCACCCATCACGAAGTTCTCCCTAAAAATATACATATTGGTTTCGCTATGCTTAAAGCCGAGAACCTTTATGGTGGCAATCTCGCGCGTGCGCTCGGAGATATTGATGTTGGTAAGGTTAAATACAACTACAAACGCCAATGCACCGGCTGCAATCAGCATCACAAGTATGATGATATTGATGCTGTTGATGGTTTCTTCAAAAGATTTCCTCGCAATATCAAGATTGACGATTGAGAGGATGGAGTCGGACTTGCTCAGATAATCTGAAGCAAATCCCTCAAAATCTGTCATATTACCACTTGCTGCGCACGCGATGGTATTAAACTTTACATCTGTAGCAAAGGTTTTTTCATAAAGCGCAGGCGACATGTAAATATAGTGGTAGATGTAATTTTCCGTAACAGCGGTTATAGGGAGAGCATACGGTTCTTCATTTACGGAAAACGCGATGGTATCCCCGGCTTTTAGGCCGAGCACATCCGATAATTTATCCGTGATAACGACGCCCTCGTCGCTAAGCCTTATCGCATTGCCGCTTTTTGAGCTCCGCAGAGTGATTAATTGATCCATCTTCGATGTGTCCTCAGGTGTATAGATAAATACGTTTTGAATCGGTGCTCCTTTTTCGTCCACATCAACAGGTGTGACCTTTGAGAACAAGTTCCCGCTTAGCCGTTCATCCGCTTTAAGCTCAACTCCCATCGCATTCGCTTCGTCGTGTGCCATGTCCTTAGAAAGCGTAAACATAATCTTATAGCGGTTGATTTCTCCGTACTGCTT
>JAEZLG010000124.1 GCA_023435855.1 Bacillota bacterium
GTGTATCAGAGTAGCTATAGCCAAATACGATGCGGGCGATGCGCGCCTTAAGATCCTCCATGTTCTCAGCCAGGCAAAGCACTGCCATGATCTCGCTTGCAACGGTAATGTCAAACCCGTCCTCGCGGGGTATGCCGTTTGGCTTTCCGCCGAGGCCGCATACGATTTTTCGAAGTGTACGGTCGTTTATATCAAGGCAGCGCTTCCAGACAATCCTGCGCGGGTCAATCATAAGCTCATTGCCCTGCTGGATGTGGTTATCGATAATCGCCGCAAGCAGGTTGTTGGCGGCACCTATGGCATGAAGATCCCCCGTAAAATGAAGGTTGATATCCTCCATGGGGACCACCTGCGCGTAACCCCCGCCGGCTGCGCCGCCCTTCATACCGAATACCGGCCCTAAGGATGGTTCCCTTAATGCGATTACTGTTTTTTTGCCGAGGCGGTTGAGCGCATCGCCCAAGCCTACGGTGGTGGTGGTTTTACCCTCTCCCGCAGGTGTCGGGCTTATGGCGGTCACCAGAACAAGCTTGCCGCGTTTTTCATTTTTAGGCAAGTGCACCGCGTCGATTTTTGCCTTAAAGCGCCCGTAGGGCTCCACATATTTTTCGTCAATCGCAAGTGCTGCGGCTACCTCCGAAATAGGTTTGAGATTCGCCTGCTGCGCGATTTCGATATCCGTTTTCCGTTCCATACGACTTCCCCTTATAGCAAGATTAGGCGTTAAGCCCGATCCCGTCGAGTATTGCCTTTTCGAGCCTGTCGGCCTCTAACAACATATCTTTGCCCTTAATCGTGAAGTCTTTCACCGTACCTTCGTCGCTTAAGCCAGATAGATTAATCAAGACATTGAGCCATGCGCCCTTCATGCAGGAATTAAGGTTAAGCGCCGCAACGCCCAAGTCCGAAGCGCAGTTCACGTTTGAATGCCCTACAAGAGATTCAGTAAGCTTTAAGCCATCGAGTGCAAGCTCCATCGTAGCAAAGGGAACTTTTGTGGCAACGAGCGTAGCCTTCGCGATTTCCGCGCTTCTATGCGCCTTTTCCTCATCGGCCTCCTTGGGGAGCTTAAATGCGGCTGAAACGAGGTTAAAAGCCTCTGTATCCTCATCCACCTGTTTTAAAAACTTTTTCGTAAGAGCACCCGCTTCAGACTCCACCTTTTCACAAAGCGGCTGATCGTCGACATACTTCTTTTTACCTATGGTGAGCGCTGCTACCATAGCGGTAAGCCCTGCACCCTGCGCGCCGGAGAGTGCGCTCGCGCTTCCGCCGCCCGGTGCGGGAGCGGCGCTTGCGAGCAGTTCCATATAGTCGTTAATCTTCATTTCAACCAGCTTCATTGTACAATTCCTCCTGCTTTAATAACGGTCGCGGAAAGGTTCGTACCCATGCGGTAGCATAGCATTTCAAACGAATCCGCATCCCATACGGTAAGGTCTGCCTGTTTTCCCTTTTCAGCCGTGCCGAGGCGTTCCCCGCGCCCCACGGCGCATGCCGCGTTGAGCGTTACGGAAGTAAGTATCTCCTCGGGGGTCATGCGATATCTAAGATACGCGAGGTTTATACTAAGCTGTAAATTGAGCGAGGGGCATGAACCGGGGTTAAAGTCCGACGCGACTGCCACGGGGACACCCGAGGCTATCATCTCCCGCGCGGCGGCAAAGTTTTTGTTGAGGTAGAGCGATGTCTGCGGCAGCAAGCATGCGATAACGCCGCCTTCATGCAAGGCGCGTATACCCTTTTGCCCCGTGGCGATCAAGTGCTCCGCCGTGACGGCTTGAAGCTCACCGGCAAGATCCACACCGCCGAGCTCTTCAATCTCGTCCGCATGGATTTTAAGCCCCAGACCGAGTTTTTTTGCCGCTTCGAGCACACGTCCGCTTTGCTCAGAGTTAAATACACCCCGCTCGCAGAACACATCGCAGAATTCCGCAAGGTTTTCCCGCTTCACCTCGGGCAGCACTTCATTACATACAAAGGTTATATAAGCGTCTGCGTTGTTTGTATATTCGGGAGGTATGGCATGTGCGCCTAAAAATGTACTCACAACATCCATTTTATGTTCTTTTTGAAGTCTTTGCGCCACCCGAAGCTGTTTTAGCTCCGTGTCAAGATCAAGCCCGTACCCGCTTTTCACTTCCGCGGTCGTTACGCCCAAGGAGAGCATTTCATCTAAAAAACCCATGGAGCGGCGGAACAATTCCTCCTCGGTAGTTTCGCGCGTATGGCGAACCGTATCCAGAATACCGCCGCCCGATTGCAAAATCTCCAAGTAGGATGCGCCTTTTAGCTTTAGGGGTATTTCATGCTCGCGCCAGCCGCCAAACACGAGATGAGTGTGCGAATCGATAAGCCCCGGCGTTACAAGGCGCCCCTTTGCATCGAACATTTCCGTATCAGCCGGGCAATTGGGACGCACACCGTTTTCCGTAACCTCAACGATGGTATCGCCGTCTATGAGCACGCTCGCGTTTTTATATACGCGGTTTTTCCCTTGCATCTCCCCGCCCGCGGCTTTATTGCCAAGCGGTGTTTGTAACCGACCGATGTTGTAAATAAGAAGCATACTAACCCCCTTCTTTACCTTGTAGGGGCGGATATAATCCGCCCGCTTAACAACCTACCGTTAAAGCAGAAAATTCTCCAGTACCTGCTTATCGGCGTCGAATTTTTCGATCTGGAGGTAATACTCTGCGGAATCGATGAGTGCGCGCATAGGCGCAAGGCCGACGATCTCCGTGCCGATCACATGCACACCGTAGCGAGCGGCCTCAAAGCGTACGAACTCCACCACACGGTAAAGAGGTGTCTTTTTAAAGTTGGTCATATTGATGGAAACCTGCGCAACGTTTCTGTCCTCCAACAGCACGCCCATAGCCTTTACGCAATCCAGTCCGCCCGATGAACGGCGGATGATTTTTGCGATATCGCTTGCGATGGATACATCGCTTGTAGATAAGTTGATGTTAAATGCAACAAGAGGCATGCGCGTTCCGACCGCCACAACACCCGCCGTGGGATGTATTTGCGGACCGCCGAAATCGGGCGTCCATTGCGGATCTTTTACCTTTTCGGCCATGCCTTCAAACTGGCCTTTGCGGATGGCAGCGAGGTTTTCTCTGTGCGGTGCACTCGCGGAAGCCTCATACAGGAACACGGGGATGCCCGCCTCCTCATAGACACGTTTGCCTACTACCTTGGATAGTTCCATGCATTCCTCGACGCTGATCTCCTTAATAGGGATAAATGGAATTACGTCGACCGCTCCCATGCGGGGGTGTTCGCCTGTGTGCTTCGTCAAATCGATAAGCTCCGCTGCCTTTTTAGCGATCTTGACCGCCGCTTCCACTACGCCCTCGGGGCTTCCCGTAAAGGTGATGACGCTTCGGTTATGACTCGCGTCGCTCGAATAGTCGAGGAGCGCTACGCCCAAAGTGTTTCTTACCTCGTCTACAACCTTCTCTACGATTGCAAGGTCCCTGCCCTCGCTGATATTGGGTACGCATTCTACGATTTTTGCCATTGTCATTCTCCTTTTAGAAGTTCTTCGAGCATTTTCTCATCGGCAAGGTACGGAAGCGTTATATGTGCCTTGCCTTCGTTGTTACGGTTATAGTTTGCGGCTGTCTCCACGGCGTTTTCGTTGCGTGCCCAGCTCCTTCTTGCAACGCCACCCATCACGTCCCACATCATGGCGGAGCGGATGATAAAATCTGTTTTCTCACTTCCGTCAAGAAGCAAGCCAAAGCCGCCGTTGATGGACTTGCCGATACCTACGCCGCCGCCGTTGTGCAGCGCACAAAGCGTCATACCGCGTGCGGCGTTTCCTGCAAAGCATTGTACGGCCATATCTGCCATAATGTTGCTTCCATCCTTGATATTTGCCGTTTCGCGGAAGGGTGAATCCGTGCCGCTCACATCGTGGTGGTCGCGCCCGAGCATCACAGGGCCAATCTCGCCGTCTCGTACCATCTCGTTAAACTTGAGTGCAATCTTCGTGCGGCCCTCCGCATCCTGGTACAAAATGCGCGCCTGTGTGCCAACGACAAGCTTGTTCTTTTCGGCGTCTTTGATCCAGATATAATTGTCGCGGTCTTGAAAACGCCGCTCGGGGTCGATGCAGCTCATCGCCGCAAGATCGGTCTTTTTTAAGTCTTCCGCCTTTCCGCTCAAGCACACCCAGCGAAACGGGCCATAGCCGAAATCGAACATAAGCGGGCCCATAACGTCCTCCACATAGGAGGGGAACAGGAAACCGTCCTTTTCGTCCGTGCCGTTTTTAGAAATCTCCTTAACACCGCTGTCAAATACCGCTTTCATAAAGGAGTTGCCGTAATCAAAAAAGTACGTACCCCTACTGTGCAAAGCCGATATTGCATCAAAATGCCTGCGAAGCGATGCGTCCACGCGCGTTTTAAACGCTTCGCGGTCCGAATGCAAAAGCGCTGTGCGCTCCTCAAACGTAAGGCCAACGGGGCAGTAGCCGCCGTTGTAGGCGTTGTGGCAGGAGGTCTGGTCGCTTAGCATGTCGATTTTGAAGCCCGTTTCAACAGCTCTCTCGAGTAAATCTACGATATTCCCATGGTAGGCGATCGAAATGCTCTTGCCTGCTTTTCGATTTTCGTCCGCAAGCTGAAACACCTCGTCGAGGTCTGCGGTGATAACGTTTACCCATCCTTGGTTGAAGCGCGTATTAATACGGGATAAGTCCACCTCCGCAAACACGCCAACCGCGCCTGCGATGTTGGCAGCCTTGGGCTGTGCGCCGCTCATGCCGCCAAGACCCGAGGATACAAACACCTTACCCGTGAGGTCGCCCGTTTGCGAAACGCCTAAATATTTTCGCCCAACACCCAAAATGGTATTGAATGTGCCGTGCACGATGCCCTGAGGGCCAATGTACATCCAGCCGCCCGCGGTCATCTGCCCGTAGTTAGCTACACCGAGCTCTTCTGCAATCTCCCAATCGTACAAATTGTCGAACATGCCGATCATGAGCGCATTGGTTAAAATAACGCGCGGTGCTTCGGGTTTTGATGGGAACAGCCCTACGGGATGGCCGGATTCCAACACGAGTGTCTGCTCTTCTGTAAGCTCCTCTAAGTATTTCTTTATGAGCCTATACTGCAGCCAGTTCTGGCACACCTGCCCCGTTTCGCCGTAGGTCACAAGCTCATAGGGGTAAAGTGCGATGTCAAAATCGAGGTTGTTGTCGAGCATCACCTGAAACGCTTTTCCCGCCAAGCATTTGCCCTTGTATTGATCAATAGGCTTTCCGTAGATGCGCCCAACCGGGCGGTAGCGGTAAGCGTAAATTCTGCCGCGCTCCTTAAGCTCCTTCAAAAACTCCGGAGCAAGGGTTTCGTGAAGCTCCTCAGGCACATAGCGCAGCGCATTTTTTAAAGCAAGTACGGTTTGCGCATGTGTAAGGCGATATCCTCTATCAGGCGCACGTCGCTTATCCGCTTCAAACGCGGGGTATGCGGGCAGCTCCCCATCCAAGCGTATGGTCATGGCCTGTTTTATTTCAAAATTGCCGAGCATTTTTAACCCCCTTACATGAGCGTGCCGCAGACCGATTCCGCAGCGGTTATAAGCTTGCCGCTTTTTACCATTTTATCGCATTTTTCCATTTGTTCATACATCACAATATCTTCGTCAACGGGATCGACTTCCGTGCGTAGAAGCGCATATACCTTTTTCAACGCCGGAGCGGGTTTTTCCTCGTCACGAAGCCATATAGCCTGCCCCGCGGTAAAAAGCTCGATGCCGATGACCTTTTGCGCGTTGTCTAAAATCATCCGCGCCTTTCTTGCGGCTGTGGTGCCCATGCTCACATGGTCCTCTTGGTTAGCAGAGGAGGGTATGGAGTCTACACTTGCAGGATGCGCCCATACCTTATTTTCCGATACCATGGACGCTGCGGCGTACTGGGTGATCATAAATCCGCTGTGAAGCCCGCCGTGCTTGGTTAAAAATGCAGGGAGTCCGTAATTGAGCTGCGGGTTTACCATGCGCTCAATGCGGCGCTCCGAAATGTTTGCAAGCTCCGCAAGCGCGATACCCAAAAAGTCAAGGGCAAGCGCCACCGGCTGGCCATGAAAGTTGCCCCCGGATATCACTTCGTCCTCTTGTGGGAATATGATGGGGTTATCGGTAACGGCGTTAATCTCACGCGTAATAATATCGTATACATACCCTATGGCATCGCGGCTCGCACCGTGTACCTGCGGGATACAGCGTATAGAATAGGCATCCTGCACCTTGCCTTCGATGCGCTCTCCGCTTAAGTCACTGCCCTCTAAAAGCTTAAGAAGATTATCAGCACTTTCTATCTGCCCGATCTGACCGCGCACGGCATGCACCTTAGGGTCAAATGCCTTTAGGATGCACTTTTGCGTCTCCGCCGTCATGGCGGCGACGATATCTGCTGTTTTTAATAGTTTTTTTGCGTCGTACACCGCCAAAGCGCCGATGGCCGTCATCACCTGCGTGCCGTTGATGAGGGCAAGGCCTTCTTTTGCGGCAAGCTCGATGAGCGGAATATTCGCAAGCTTCATTGCCTCGCGGCCGCTGTAGATTGTGCCTTCAAATTCCGCTTTCCCTTCGCCTAAAACGGGCAGTACCATGTGGGCAAGCGGTGCAAGATCGCCGCTCGCACCTAGACTTCCCTTCTCGGGGATAACGGGATGCACACCGGAATTTAGCATGTTGAGAAATGTTTCCATTGTGGAAAGCCGTATGCCCGAATGCCCCGCAGAAAGCGCATTGAGCCTTAAGAGCATAACGGCGCGCACGACCTCTGTAGGTAAGGCTTCACCCATGCCGCAGGCATGGCTTATGATGAGGTTTTTTTGAAGTTCTGCGGTATCCTCGCGCTGCACAAGCGTATCCGAAAATTTGCCGAAACCCGTGGTAAGGCCATAGATGACCTCGCCCAAATCGAGCTTTTCATCTACATAAGCGCGCGCTAAGTTGATGCGTTCTCTTGCATCCGGTGCAATTTCCACCGGTTCATTGTACCTTGCGACTTTTGCTACATCCTCAACCGTAAGTGTTTTGCCGTTTAATACTACCAACGAATCCACCTCAATCTATAGTTCAAGAAGAGTTTTTTGACAGGCATTGCTGATTGGCCTACAATAATGTTATAGGAATGGGTCTGTTTTCGTCAATTGGTCCATCTAAAAATAGACCAATTCCATATTTCGTGCCGACATACCGCCGCAACACGCCCCACTGCACCCCTAAAGTTGTACCAAACGGAGCAATGCTATGATTGAAATTCAATTTGAAAATAACAAACCTATTTATAAGCAAATCGTGGAGCAGGTATGCTCTATGATTAAAAGCGGTGCGCTTTTGCCCGGCGATAAACTGCCCACGGAGCGTGAGCTTGCAGAGAAACTGCAAATAGCTCGCGGTACGGTGAAAAAAGCGTATCAGGAACTTTCCGACAACAATATCATCGAGGTGATACAAGGAAGCGGCAGCTATGTGTACAATGACCGTGATGTGTATACGGTAGAAGAAAGGCGTTTGGCGCTCCGCTTGATGGACCAGCTTTTTGAAAAGCTCGAAGGCTGGAACCTAACGCACAGCGAAATCGAAGCATTGTTCCGCCTCACCGCTGCTAAACGTGCACCCTCCATTTTGGCCGTATCCATCGCCATAATCGACTGTAACCCCGAATCGCTCTCCATATTCAAGCGCCAGCTGCAGTACATACCGGGCATTACCATATCTGCATTTTTGCTCGACGGCATACTTTTAGAGGATGATATCGCGCGCCTTTTGGGCGGTTTCGATTTGGTGCTTACTACGCTCACGCATAAAGAAAAGCTTATGGAACTGATGGGTTCTAACAACATACCGCTCATAGCGGTGGCCGTATCCCCGAGCCGCCAGACCATCATCGACTTTTCCACACTTCCCGCGTCCTCAAGTGTCGGCATACTTTGCCAAAGCAATAAATTCTCCCAGCTTATTTTGCAGCAGCTTGCTCTGTTTGCCGATCACCAAAAGAACTACCCCGTTTGCTTCACGGATGACATAAAACAGGTCTCTCGTTTTTTGCGCCAGCACGATGCCATCATTACCCCACCGGAGCTTCCGGCTCTTGACAGCGCGGCGTCGGGCGGTTTAGCTGAGCGTTATCTCGCCGGCGGCAAACGTATCGTTCCCTTCGATTATAGAATCGACAAAGGCTCTCTATTGCATATAGAGAGCCTTGTGGACGGCATTTTGAAACAGAAGGCGGGTGGATAACGAACTTATTTCGCAGCACATTCCGAGAAAACATGCCCCGGCATTTCCGGCCCTTCCGGCATTTCCGGCATTTCCGGCCCTTCCGTATCAGGTATATCCCACCTGTTGAGATCTTTAAATGCGTGCAAGCGTCCCGCATAGTCAAAAATATCTCGTACTTCAAAAAAACACGGTTCCGAGCGATAAGGCCGTGGGAACAACAAAATGAAGTAGTACCGATCTATATTTTTCTCTGTACGAATCTCGGCAAAATACAACTCTTTGCCATTCACATCTACATCAAGCGCTTGAAGGTAACTTACCGTCTCCCTTGACGATAGGATATAGTTCATAATCATGTTTTCCGCGTCTTCAAAATGAAAATCTCGCCACTTCATACTTTCATGCAATTCAACATTAGATATTTTCCCCCAGCGCCTAGGTGAGTTCCAGTCGTTTACAAGCTTCAGTTCCTCCACCATCAATTGTTCCGAAGCATCCCCTTCGGGGCAAAGCAGAAAACAGACATCGTCATAACAAAAGGTTGCTTCGTCATCGTGCCACTGGCATATACCGAAAAAACGAATGCCATTTTCTATATAAATAAATAGTTCTCTTCCGTATGCAT
>JAEZLG010000196.1 GCA_023435855.1 Bacillota bacterium
CTATAAATGCTTGCGATTGCCGTGCCCTGAGAAGCGGCAATGCCATGAAGAATACGCATGATGCCACGCTCCGAATCTGATTGATAAACTCATGGTAACATCTGTAATAGCAATGCTCAAGGGTGAAAAGCGCTAAAAATTATCATTTTCTGATTGCCGGATTTGCCTCATCAACTTGGGAGAAAGGTGTTGCAGCAAAATAACCGCAAACGTTTATTATACCGCTTATTTTTATGTCCTTCCGCTTCACCCCTTCAGGGCAACCGGCGGAAATGGCCGATTATACCATAGCTGCACAGCAACTATGGTATAATAACCGCAAACGTTTATTATACCGCTTATTTTTATGGCCTTCCACCTCGCCCCTTCAGGGCAATCGGCGGAAATGGCCGATTATACCATAGTTGCACAGCAACTATGGTATAATATAAAAATAGAATCGTATTCAAAAGGGGAACCGTATGGTAATCGAAAGCACACGCAATGAAAACGTGAAACGCGCGCGGGCGCTGGCGCAAAGAAAGGGCAGGGACGAGCAAGGGCTCCACTTCATAGAGGGGGAAAAGCTCGTGCGGGAGGCTGTAATTTCGTGCGCGCGGTTTTCGGAGGCGTTTATAGAAGAAGGGCATGAGCTCATGGCAGCTGTGCTCACAGGCAGCGGTGCGCAGGTGCATATCGTAAAGCGTGCCGTAATGGAAAGCCTAACCAATACCGATACACCGCAGTGGGTATGTGCAACCGTGTATACGCCGCAAACGCCTATACCGGAATACTATCCCGAGGGGCTAATCGTAGCGCTCGACCGCGTACAGGACCCCGGCAACCTCGGCACTATTTTGCGAACAGCAGATGCTATGGGTGCAAGCGGGCTTTTGTTGGGTGCGGGCTGCGCGGACCCTTACGCGCCTAAGCCCATTCGCGCATCGATGGGATCCATTTACCATATTCCCGTTTGGTCAGGGCAACTTGAAGAGGAACTAAAACGGCTTAAGGCGCAGGGCTTTATGCTCGTCTGCGGGCATTTGAAGGGGCAAAGTGTTTTACCAAAGGTTGGAAAACGTACGGTACTTGTAATAGGAAACGAATCAAGCGGCGTATCCGACGAAGTTGCGCAAGACTGTGAAAAATACCGCTTGCCTATGTACGGGCTTGCAGAATCCCTTAATGCATCGGTCGCGGCGGGAATCTTAATCTACGAGCTCGCAAAATCCATGCGAGGCTGAAACAAGGAGCTGTCCCTATGGTTTATCTCGATTACGCTGCGGATACTCCTATGCACGAAGATGCAATCGACACATTCGCACAGACGGCGCGCACATTTATCGGAAACCCGAATTCGCATCATCCGATGGGTGTTTTGGCCGCAAAAAGGCTTGCACAGTGTTCTGAGAATATCCTTACTCTTCTGGGCGTGCCGGAGCATACAATTGTTTTTACCTCCGGTGCAACTGAGGCGAATAACCTTGCCATAAAGGGTATTGCGGGCAGTCGCCGCGCAAAGCATATCGTAACGACTTGGCTTGAGCATTCCTCCGTGCACGGCCCGACGGCAGCGTTAGCGGCACAGGGATATGAAACGGAATACGCCGAGCTTGATGAATTTGGAAGGGTAGATCTTAAAAACCTTGCATCGCTTGTTTCCGAGGATACGCTGCTTGTCAGCATATGCTATGCCGATGGGGAAACCGGCGTTGTGCAAAATATCGATGCAATCGGTACATTTCTCAAATCGCATTTCCCAAATACACTCTTTCATGTAGATGCTACGCAAGCGGTGGGCAAAATCCCTGTTGCTCTTCAAACGGCTGACCTTTTTACTTTTGCTGCACATAAGTTCTATGGTCCAAACGGCGCAGGCGCGCTTGTGATGCGGCCGGGTATTTTGGTAGAACCGCAGATGAACGGCGGTATAAGCACCACCGCGTTTCGGAGCGGATCGCCCGCTTTGCCGCTCATCGCCGCCACAGAAACTGCGCTGTCACTGGCATACGAGGAAATGGAGCAAAACCTCGCCCGTGCAAGAAAGCATAGCGCGACGCTAAGAAAGGTACTTTCCGGCCGTCGTGACGTTGTGGTGAACAGCCCGGCCGATTCGCTTCCATACATTTTTAATTTCAGCCTTGTCGGCAAGGATGCGCCCGAGCTTATCTCGCTACTTGGAGAAATGGGATTTTCTCTTTCCGGCAAATCCGCCTGCACAGCGCCGAAATCGGTTTCAAGGCCGGTGTTTGCACTAACAGCGGACCGCAAACGTGCGCTTTCCACCGTACGCGTCAGTACGGGCAGATTTACGACGGATGTGGAGATCACTTCGTTTTTGGAGGCGTTTGAAGCCTGCATGAAGAAATTGGAGCAACGTTAATGGATAGGTTACAGGAAATCGAACGCAGCATCATCAAAAAATTCCGACCCGTGATATGGCGCGGAGTTGTGGATGCCGTGGCACGCTACAAGCTTGTACTCGAAGGGGATAAGATTGCAATCTGTATCTCCGGTGGTAAGGATTCGTTTTTGATGGCCAAGTGCATGCAGGAGCTTCACCGGCATGGGCCGGTCAAGTTCGATATCGAATACCTTGTAATGGACCCCGGGTACAACGCTGAAAACCGCAGGCGTGTGGAAGAAAACGCAGCGCTTTTGAGGTTACCCGTTAAGATTTTTGAAACCGATATTTTTGAAATTGTAGAAAAAGATGATCGCTCGCCTTGCTATCACTGCGCGAGAATGCGGCGCGGCGCGCTTTACAGCCGTGCGCAAGCGCTTGGTTGCAACAAGATTGCACTAGGGCACCATTTCGACGACGTGATTGAAACCATTCTCATGAGTATGCTTTACGGCGGGCAGATGCGTACGATGATGCCCAAGCTCCACAGCACCAATTACGCCAAAATGGAGATTATCCGCCCCATGTACATGGTGAAGGAAGCCGATATCAAGGCGTGGTGTCAATATAATGAATTAAAATTCATTCAATGTGCATGCCGCTTTACGGAGAACTGCGTTCTCGGTGACAACGGAGGAGGCGGAAAGCGGCAGGAGATGAAGGAGCTTATCAAGCGTTTTCGCAAAATAAGCCCGAAGATTGAGCAAAATATCTTTGCGAGTGTAGAAAACATCAACCTCGAAACCATTATCAGCTACCGTGATAAAGACGGTATCCATAGCTTTTTGGACGGATATGACGAATTTGTGCAGCCCGAAGGAGGTTGGGGAGCCGAATAGCACTTGGCGGATGCTGAACCTGGCAGACCCACAGGCTTCAAAAGGAAAACATCATTGTGCATGCGGGGCAAGAGCTCTGCTCTTACCGATTATAGGACCGCGGCAAGAGCAGAGCTTTTGCCCTACACATGTCAACATGTCACCGAGCGGCATACCACCGCTCGGCAAATTTTTGGCTATTTGCACGCACTTACGGTGCATCTAATCCGAATTTGCGATTAAAACGCGTAGGTACTTCCGCCTTATCTCGCCTTTGCTTTCATCGGCATAATTCCTTTTTTCCGAAGCGCCTTATAAAGTACCGGCATAGGTAGGCCAATAACGGTGAAATAGCAGCCTTCCACACGTTTTACGAGCACGCAGCCGGCACCCTGTACACCGTAGGCACCCGCTTTATCCAGAGGGTCGCCTGTTTTTATATAGCGCCAGATTTCCTCGTCGCTTAGGTCCATGAATGTGACGCGCGTCGCGTCGCAAAAAACTTCCGGCTCATCCGCACCGCAGGCAACACAAAGCCCTGTGTAAACGGTATGTGTGCGGTTGTTCAATGTCTTTAAAATACGAAATGCGTCCGCTTCATCCTTGGGCTTGCCAATGATTGTATCATCTATAACTACAACCGTGTCCGCACCGACTACGCAACAGGGTGCGTTAAGCTCTTGTTTTACGGCGAATGCTTTTTTTAGCGCGAGCTCGCGCACCAAAACAGCAGGATCTGCAACATCGGTCGTTTCGTCCGCATCGCTCACATAAACGGTAAATTCGTAACCGGCCAGTTCCATAAGCTCTCGCCTGCGCGCGGAGCTTGAGGCCAAAACAAGCTGCATAAAAGCCCTCCGAAGAAAAAATTCCTTACCATGTATCATAGCACGCCTATATGGTTTGTACAAACTCGACAGGTGTATACATAACGTTGAAGTGGACATACTTTCCAATAACTGACAGGAGATTATTGGGAGGTATTTATGTTTAAATCGAAGCTTCTGAGCCTGTTTGCGCCGAGCATCGCCATAGATCTCGGAACAGTCAACACGCTCATCGCCATCAAGGGCAGGGGGATTGTGCTTCGTGAGCCGAGTGCTATTGCGGTATCAGCGGGTAAGAGGCGTGAGATACTCGCTGTGGGAAAGGAAGCCATTCAAATGCTCGGGCGCACCCCGGGCGGCATCAACGTGATCTATCCTATGCGCGACGGTGTTGTGGCTGATTTTGAGCTTACTGCCACCATGCTGCGCTTTTATATGGAAAAAGCGCTCGGTCGGCGCATAGGCATGTTCGGCGTAAGGTTAATGCTATGCTTGCCCATGTGTGTGACGGGCGTAGAGCGAAGAGCGCTTCTCGATGCCGCGAAGGGCGCAGGTGCACATGAGGTAATGCTCATGGATGAACCTATGGCTGCGGCCATAGGAGCGGATCTTCCGGTATATGACGCGGTTGGTTCAATGATCGTGGATATCGGCGGCGGTACAACGGACGTGGCTGTAATCGCTTTAGGCGGTGTTGCCTCGTATAACTCCGTAAGGACAGGCGGTGTGCATATCGACACGGCTATCATCTCGCATGTCGCGCGCGAATACAATGTTGCCATCGGCGAGCGAACGGCGGAGGATATTAAAAAGACAATAGGCAGTGCAGTTTTGGGTGGTGCGGAGCATATGGAGATACGCGGACGCAACCGCGAAACGGGATTGCCGGAAAGCATTGTGATTACATCGGGCGAAATCAACCGCGCCATCATACAGCCGCTTCGCGAGATAGTAGAGGCGGTAAAGACCACGCTCGCCTCAACACCGCCGGAGCTTGCGGGCGATGTGATGGAGCACGGCATCGCGCTTTCGGGCGGCGGTGCACTCCTTAAGGACATCGACCTTCTTATCGCGAGGGAAACAGGCGTGCGTGTTAGCGTGGCGCAGGATGCGTTTGACTGCGTTGCCCTCGGTGCACTTCTCGCACTATCCGATTTGAGCGGTATAACAAGCGTACTCGAACAGAGGACCGCTGAAGAAGAGGCATCCATGTAGTCACGCAAATGCCTTTGCAGCGCGTTTTTCCTTATTGTTTGGCAGATGAACAGTATGTGACATTTTGCCGCTGTGCCTTGCGCGCGGCGGCGCTTCTTATTATAATAAAATGACGTCAAAGTAATGTCGAAACTACGTCGTTTGACCCGCTGTACGCGGAATTTCATCGCTTGGGAGGCTAGAGGATGCGGGGCTTATTCAAAAACAAGCCATTGCTCATTTTGCTGATCGCAGCGCTTTTACTTGGCATCCTCGCGCTTGCGACCTCCGGCAGCCGTACCGTAACATGGGTAGAAAACGCAGTAGGCACCGTGACAACCCCCGTACAAAGCTTTGCGGCGGGCGCATCATCTGCCATAACCGGGTTCTTCCAGCGCATTTTTAAAACCACAGACGCCGATCAAGAAAATGCTCAGCTGCAGGTGAAACTTGCACAGTATGAGCAAATTGAACAGCAGCTTGAGGAAGCGAAGCAGGAAAACGAAAGGCTCCGCGGACTTTTAAACTATGTCGAAGAGCAGGAGTTTAATTCCTATGTGACCGCGCGCGTGATTGCTAAGGATCAAGGCTTGTGGTTCAACGTCTTTACAATAAATGCCGGTCGCAACCGTGGCGTAGAGGAGGACATGCCCGTTATTGGGGCTGCAGGGCTTGTGGGCAGGGTAACGGAAGTGGGGGCTACATGGAGCAAGGTCACCGCCATCATCGATACTCGTTCCTATGCAAGCGTTATGGTGGAGCGCACGCGCGATAACGGTATGGTGCGCGGGCTGCTTTCAGGCGACGGCAGCGAGCTTTTGGAGCTTTATTATCTACCCGCTGGGAGTGACCTAGTCCCGGGGGATGTTATCATGACCAACAGCATCGGGGGTATCTTCCCCAAAGGTGTGATGGTAGGCACCGTTATAGAGGTGTCGCGCCAAAGCACCGACGCAGAAGCGGGCAATGCGATTTTGGAGCCTGCGGTGGATTTTAAACACCTTGAAGAGGTAATGGTGCTCATAGACGTTCAGGCGGAAAATGCGGAGGAAACGCCGTGAGAAACCTCTATATTGCGATTTCAATGCTGATTGCCGTCCATCTCGATTCCGTCTTTTTTAATATCTTCAACATCGCAGGGGCAAGGCCTGATGCGATGCTCGTAGTTGTAGTGTCGCTTGGCGTACTCATGGGGGGCTTGCCCGCATCTCTTATTGGGCTTGCCGGCGGTCTTTTTATGGATGTTATGTTTAACAAGCCCATGGGACTTGCTGCAATGAGCTATATGCTTGCGGGGGCGCTGGGCGGGATACTGTATAAAAAGTATTATGCGGATAATGTCATTTTACCTGCAGTCGTCGTTGCGGGAGCAGCGCTTGTAAAGGAGCACATTATGGCGCTCTCGCTTAAGTTATTAGGCGGAACGTACTTGTATTTTGATATGTTGCTTTCTTACATAATACCATCGGTATTGTTAAGCGCGGCACTTAGCATGGTGGTACACGCATTCCTAAAGCGCGCGTTTGCGCGGCAGGTGGGACGGCGTGCGGAACATAGGCTGTAGGCGGCTTCGCGTTTCGCATAAATGGCGTATCGCCGTTTCCGCGAGCAGGACTTTGCACATCCGCGTGTCAAGCTTTAGACGGCCGATGTAGACTTGACCCCTACAAGGCAACGTTGCGTCCTGTCGATTATGCATTGTAGCGCAAGGGTTCTACCCTTGCCGCTGTATCCCAAACCCCTGTAGGGGCGGATAGTATCCGCCCGCGCCCCCGTCCCATTTATTATTTGAGGTAATTATGAAAAGAACTGTTCCCAGATTTTTAATAACGGCATGTATTCTGCTCGGCATGATGGGCGCGCTCGTCTACAAACTGGGCACGCTTACGCTTGCGCAGGGTGCTGTATTTACCGAGGAGGCGGAGGATAGGTCCACCCGCACCATATACGTGAAAGGCAGCCGCGGCAGGATACTCGACCGCAACGGGATTGTGCTCGCGTACTCTAAAACAAGTTATAATGTTGAGTTTTTGCGCGACGCTGATAACCGCACCACGTACGACTCTGCCATTTATACCGAATCGCTCCTTTCCGCCATAGAAATTATAGAACGAAATGCAGGTAAGGTGATTGATACCTCCTACATCCGTCGGGATGGGCAAGGCGTATATTATTACGAGTGGGGCGTGACGAGTGAAGCCGCTGTGAAATGGCGCTATAAAAACTTCCTCGACGCGATGTACATTAAGATTCCCAAGGATCAGGATCCGGAAGACGAAAGCACATGGGATATCACTAAATGGCCAACAGCTGAATATATGTACAACTTCCTTCGTGCATCGTGGTGCATCCCCGAGGATGTTTCCTTTGAAGATGCGATTAAGGTCATATCCATAAGACAGGAAGTTAACCTCAACAACTACCGCGCTTACGAGCCTATCGTAATCGCCTACGATGTGAGCCTCGAAACGGTATCTGAAATAAGCATGCGCGCAAGCGAACTCGTGGGCGTGCAGACCTCACAGAGCACCACACGCGTTTATCCGCGTGGTGAGAGCGCTGCACATATTGTGGGTTACTTGAGCCGCAGCGCTACCGAGGAAATGGTCAAGAACCAAGGCTATTCTTACAATGATCTCGTCGGAGCTTCCGGCCTTGAAG
>JAEZLG010000045.1 GCA_023435855.1 Bacillota bacterium
CCGTAGCAGTGTGCGCAAACACCCCGCTCGCTGCGGCAAGTGAATACCGTGCGGCAATTGACACTCTTGATGCCTGCGGCGATAATCTTGTCGCGCAGATCGAATGTTATGCGCTCATTGGCTCCGATGATACGTTCGCCGGTTTCGGGATTGAGTATTTCCTCGGAGGTATAACGCCCGAGGAGCCTGTCGCCAAGCGGCTCCACAACGCTGCCGCTCTCGACGATGTCAGCAAGAACCATACCCTTAGGAGCTTCACCGCGGGAGGCATAGCAGTCCTCCTCACGTATGATAACGTCTTGTGAAACGTCCACCAATCGGCGGGTAAGATAACCCGAGTCAGCCGTACGAAGTGCTGTATCGGCAAGACGTTTACGTGCACCGTGCGAGGAGATAAAGAATTCAAGCACCGTTAGGCCCTCGCGGAAGTTTGCACGGATGGGCACCTCGATGATTTGGCCAGACGGGTCGGCCATAAGACCGCGCATGCCGGCAAGCTGACGGATCTGGTTGGTGCTGCCGCGCGCGCCGGAGTTGGCCATCATGTAAATGGGGTTGTATGCGTCAAGCGTGTTCATGAGGGCCTTGGTCACCTTGTCGGTGGCCGACTCCCAAACGGAAATCACGTTCTTCTTGCGTTCCATGTCGGACATAAGACCGCTTCTGAACATATCATCGCTCTGCTCTACCTGCTCCTCAGCCTCGGCTATGATCGCACTCTTTTCCGTGGGCACGGTAATGTCCTGGAAGCCTACGGTGATACCGCCGCGGGTGGAGTAGGTGAAACCGAGCTTTTTAATGTTATCGAGCACTTCGGAAGTAACTGTAGCGCCATAGCGATGATAGCAGTGGTCCACAATCTTGCCGAGATCCTTTTTCACAACAAGGCGGTCAACCTCAAGCTTAAACATGTCGTCAAGCGTGTTGCGCTCCACGAAGCCGAGGTTTTGCGGGATAGCGTTGTTGAATATAATGCGGCCTACCGAGGTCTCTATGACGCGGCGGTAGGTCTTCCCCTGCCACTCACGCGCTATGCGAATCTTTACCTTGGCATGCAGCGAAAGTTCACCGGATTGATAAGCCATGATGGCTTCGTCCTCGTTGGCAAACGCCATGCCTTCGCCCTTCATTTTGTCACGCTGGAAGGTGAGATAGTAGCAGCCGATAACCATATCCTGGCCCGGGCTCACCACGGGCTTACCATCCTGCGGCTTTAAGATATTGTTTGAGGCGAGCATGAGGAAGCGGGCTTCCGCTTGTGCCTCTACGGAAAGCGGAACGTGCACGGCCATCTGGTCACCGTCGAAGTCCGCATTGTAGGCGGTACAAACGAGCGGGTGCAGCTTTATGGCGCGACCCTCTACGAGTATGGGCTCAAACGCCTGAATACCCAATCTGTGCAGAGTAGGCGCACGGTTTAGAAGCACCGGATGGTCCTTGATGACGCCTTCTAAGACATCCCAGACCTCAGGCTTTACGCGCTCCACCATACGCTTTGCGCTCTTGATATTATGCGCATAGCCACCCTCCACCAGCTTTTTCATAACAAAGGGTTTGAATAGCTCGAGTGCCATTTCCTTAGGAAGGCCGCACTGGTACATTTTAAGCTCCGGACCTACCACGATAACGCTTCGACCGCTATAATCAACGCGCTTGCCGAGGAGGTTCTGGCGGAAGCGGCCCTGCTTGCCGCGAAGCATATCCGAGAGGGATTTTAAAGGCCTGTTCCCGGGCCCCGTGACGGGCCTACCGCGCCTGCCGTTGTCGATGAGTGCGTCAACGGCTTCTTGCAGCATGCGCTTTTCGTTGCGAACAATAATGTCAGGTGCGCGAAGCTCCAAAAGCCTCTTTAAGCGGTTGTTGCGGTTGATGACGCGGCGGTATAGGTCGTTCAAGTCGCTTGTGGCGAACCTGCCGCCGTCGAGCTGCACCATAGGGCGAAGCTCAGGCGGAATGACCGGTACCACATCCATGATGATCCATTCGGGTTTGTTGCCGCTCTTGACAAATGCTTCCACGACCTCAAGACGTTTGATGGCGTTGCTGCGCTTTTGGCCCGCGGAATTGGAAATTTCCTCGCGAAGCTCCTTTTCAAGCTTCACGATGTCGAGTTGTTTTAAAAGATCCTTAATGGCTTCAGCACCCATGCCGGCTTTAAAGGCCTTAATACCGTACTGCGCCTGTGCCTCGCGATACTCCTTATCGGTAAGGAGTTGTTTGTGCAATAACGGTGTGTTTCCGGGGTCAATCACCACGAAAGACGCAAAATAGAGCACCTTTTCAAGCGCACGGGGCGACATGTCAAGTAACATCTTCATCCTGCACGGGATGCCCTTGAAATACCAAATATGAGACACCGGTGCCGCAAGCTCGATATGGCCCATGCGCTCGCGGCGGACCTTAGCGCGTGTCACCTCAACGCCGCATTTATCGCAGATAACGCCCTTATAGCGCACCCTTTTATAGCGGCCGCAATGACATTCCCAGTCCTTGGTCGGCCCGAATATACGCTCACAGAACAGGCCGTCACGCTCGGGCTTGAGTGTGCGGTAGTTGATCGTTTCCGGCTTTTTTACCTCGCCGTGCGACCATTCGCGTATCTTCTCAGGCGATGCTAGGCCGATCTGTATCGCATCGAAATTTGTAAGCTCAAACACGAATTACTCTCCCTTCGACGGGTCCCCGTCTTCGTCGGTTACGCTAAATCCGGGGTCCTCAAAATCGTCCTCTTCTTCGCCTAGTTCATCGTCGCCAAAATCTTCAAAATCGTCGAACTCCTTGAATTCCTCGCCGGAGGGCGGCGCGCCGTGCGGCGCATCCTCGGTGCCCGAAATATTTACATCAATGGGGGTAGGCTCGTCTTCGTCGCTGAGTTCTCCGATCATGATCTCCTCGTTGGTATCGGAAAGCACCTTCATATCGAGGCCCAGTGACTGGAGCTCCTTGATGAGCACCTTAAAGCTTTCGGGTACGCCGGGTTCCGGAACGTTCTCACCCTTCACGATTGCCTCATAAGTCTTCACCCTGCCGACCACGTCGTCGCTCTTGACGGTAAGGATTTCCTGCAATGTGTTGGCTGCGCCGTATGCCACAAGCGCCCCCACTTCCATTTCGCCGAAACGCTGGCCGCCAAACTGTGCCTTGCCGCCGAGCGGCTGCTGGGTAACGAGCGAGTACGGACCCGTGGAGCGGGCATGAATCTTATCATCCACGAGGTGGTGGAGCTTTAAGTAGTACATATAGCCCACCGATACGCGGTTTTCAAACGGTTCGCCGGAGCGCCCGTCGTAGAGTATTGTTTTACCGTCTTCATCCTTGCCGGCCTTTACGAGCATGTCTTGAATATCCTGCTCGGACGCACCGTCAAATACCGGCGTTGCGATATTAATGCCGAGGCTGTTGGCGGCCATACCCAGATGAAGCTCCAATACCTGCCCGATGTTCATACGCGAAGGTACGCCCAAGGGGTTCAAAACGATTTGGAGCGGGGTTCCGTCGGGTAAAAACGGCATGTCCTCAGCGGGGAGAATGCGGGAGATAACGCCCTTATTGCCGTGGCGGCCTGCCATTTTATCGCCCACGGATATCTTACGCTTTTGCGCGATGTACACACGCACAAGCTCGTTAACGCCCGGGGAAAGCTCGTCTTTGTTTTCCCTTGTGAACACCTTCACATCCACGATGATGCCGCCTTCGCCATGCGGTACGCGCAAGGAGGTATCGCGCACCTCGCGCGCCTTTTCGCCGAAGATTGCGCGCAATAAGCGCTCTTCCGCGGTGAGCTCGGTTTCACCCTTGGGTGTTACTTTACCAACGAGTATGTCGCCCGAACGCACCTCCGCACCTATGCGGATAATGCCGCGCTCGTCGAGATCGCTCAATGCGTCCTCGCCGACGTTGGGGATATCGCGGGTGATTTCTTCCTCGCCGAGCTTCGTGTCGCGCGCTTCGATTTCGTGCTCCTCTATGTGAATGGAGGTGTAGATATCGTCGCGTACGAGCTCTTCACTTATAAGCACCGCGTCCTCGTAGTTGTAGCCCTCCCACGTCATAAAGCCGATGAGGATGTTGCGCCCGAGCGCAATTTCACCGTTATCCGTGGAAGCGCCGTCGGCGAGCACGTCACCTTTTTTCACGCGCTGCCCTTTGTTTATGATGGGCCTTTGGTTAATGCAGGTACCCTGGTTGGAACGTTTGAATTTAATGAGCTTATAATTAATCTCGCGGCCGTCGTCGCACAAAAGTACAATCTTACTGGAGCTTACGGATTTGATTACACCGTCAGCACCCGCGATGATGAGTACACCCGAGTCGTAGGCTGCCTTAAACTCCAT
>JAEZLG010000274.1 GCA_023435855.1 Bacillota bacterium
TGCAATTACGATTGCTTTTACTGCCATAACCGCGACATATTGCATGGGCCGGGCATCGACATGGAAGTAAATGAAGCCCTGGCGTTTCTAAAGAAACGCCAGGGTCTTCTTGACGCGGTGGTGTTAAGCGGCGGTGAAGCGGCGCTTCAAGCTGAACTTTGTGAGCTTGCATGCACCTTAAAAGACATGGGATATAAGGTAAAGCTCGACACCAATGGAAGCCTGCCTGCTGCCGTAAAAAACATGCTCGACGCAGGTACAATCGACTACGTCGCGCTCGACTATAAGGCGCCATGGAACCGCTACCGCGAAATCGCGGGGAAAAACGCAGACCCGGAGTGCGTGAAGGAAACCTTGAAGCTCCTTTTTGACGCGCAAATCCCTTTTGAAATGCGTACCACGGTGATACCGCAGCTTCAATTAGATGACATTCTATCAATGGCGCAAGATATACCCCCACTGCCGCGCTATGTATTAAACGCCTATCGAATGCCGAAATCTTACCGCGAGGAGGATCTTTTCCGCCTTAAGCGCGCCCCGCACACGCCTGAAACAATTCGAGATTTCGCTTTAGCGATACAGCCGTATCAGCCAAACGTGCTGGCCTATTGAAAATCACCAATTACATATCAATCTGTCACTTTTCGAGCATTTATGACCGCTTTGCATGGAAGCGGTTTTATTGTATAATTTCTTTTGTAATGTGATATTTAGAAAGGGAGTGAAGCAATCATGATAAAGGTCACAGCGGATTCCACCTGCGACCTTACGCCGGAGCTATTGTGTGAGCTCGATGTAACACTAACACCACTCGCTGTTTTGGTAGGCGAAGAATCGTTTCATGACGGTGTGGATATTACCCCGGCGGATGTATTCCGCTATGTGGAACAGGACAAGAAAATTTGCAAGACGGCGGCTGTCAATGTATACGAATATCATAGTTTATTTGAGCAATTATTGGAAACCTATGACGCCGTCATCCATATCAACATCAGCGCAGAATTTTCCTCCTGCCACCAAAACGCAGCGCTAGCCGCAAAGAGCTTTAACAACGTGTACGTAGTGGACTCGCGAAACCTTTCAAGCGGCAGCGGGCATGTCGTATACTTAGCGGCACAGATGGCAAAGCAAAACCTTGAAGCGCAGGAAATCGTAAAAAGGCTTGAAGACATCATCCCCCGCGTGGATGCAAGCTTTGTAATAGACAAGCTTGACTACTTATATAAGGGCGGTCGCTGCACAGGCCTTGAGGCGCTTGGTGCAAAGCTGTTCCAGCTTAAACCCTGCATCGAGGTACACAACGGAAAAATGACCGTTGGCAAAAAGTACAAGGGGAGTTTTGACCGCAGCCTTGAAAACTACGTAAAGGATAAGCTTAAGGATATCGACGATATCGATTTGACACGGGTATTCATCACCCATCCCGCCTGCGAGAAGGAAACGGTGGATAAGGTGCGAGAGCTCGTGAAAAGCCTTGCGGGTTTTCAAGAAATCATCGAGACCCGCGCAGGCTGCACGGTATCGAGCCACTGCGGGCCGTACACGCTTGGTATACTGTTTATTCGTAAAACACCAAAGGCAATTTAAACAATAAAAAACTCGCTTGCGTGAGCTCACGCGGGCGAGTTTTCCATTTAAACGGTTTTAGTACAACAGGTTTTTGCCTGTTTCCTTATCAAAAATATGAATATACTCAGGCGCTGCGGTAAAGTCGATGTATTCCGCTTTACTTGCACCGGGATTTTTATAGAGTTCGGTGGTGAGTACGCGCAGTACCACATCCTTATTCGCTGCTACAACGTGCACATACACCTCGCTGCCCATCATTTCGGACACGTCCACGCGCGCGTGTACGGTATTTTTACCGCTCTGCTGCGCGATTTGGATGTGCTCGGGACGGATACCTGCGGTTATCTCGTGTTCCTTGATGCCTTTGTCGCGAAGGATTTTCTGCGCTTCATCGCTTAAATCCATCTCGGCGTCTTCAATCTTCACGCTGTATTTGCCGCCCGACACGAGCAGTTTTGCTTCAAAGAAGTTCATCTGCGGGGTTCCGATGAAGCCGGCCACAAAAAGGTTGGAAGGCTTATTGAACACCTCATGCGGGGTGCCGATTTGCTGCACGAAGCCATCCTTCATAACGACAATGCGATCGCCTAATGTCATTGCCTCGGTCTGGTCGTGCGTTACATAGATGAAGGTGGTGTCGATACGTGCGCGGAGCTTAATAATTTCTGCACGCATTTGATTTCTGAGCTTTGCATCGAGGTTAGAAAGCGGCTCGTCCATTAAGAATACCTGCGGCTCTCGCACGATGGCGCGGCCGATGGCGACGCGCTGACGCTGTCCGCCGGAAAGCGCCTTCGGCCTGCGGTTCAAATACTCGGTGATACCCAATATTTCTGCGGCATCCTTAACCTTCTTGTCGATCTCCGCCTTGGGAACCTTCCTGAGTTTAAGCGCGAATGCCATGTTCTCATACACCGACATATGCGGGTAGAGCGCGTAGTTTTGGAATACCATCGCGATATCCCTGTCCTTGGGTGCAACGTCGTTGACGAGCTTATCTCCGATATACAGCTCGCCCTCAGTGATCTCCTCAAGACCGGCTACCATGCGCAGCGTTGTGGATTTGCCGCAGCCCGAAGGGCCGACGAGCACCACAAATTCTTTGTCGGCAATTTCAAGATTGAAATCTTCGACAGCCACCACATTTTTGTCATAGACCTTTTTGAGGTTCTTCATGGTTACATTTGCCATGAATGACGGCTTTGACCGACCGCGCCTCCGCGCTGTCCTCTCGGGCTACCCATAATTAGGATACAACCCTTTACGGCAGGTCTCCACACTGCCGCACCGCAAGCCGAAGCGGGGTGATTGCCTCCTTTTTGTTGGCCCGCGGTCGCTATTTTGTGGAGTAGCGGCGCAGCGCCTTATTTCTTTGGGTTTACGCCCAAATCAAATACATTTTTGTTAGGATATATCACAATAAGTATATACGTTTTTTATCTGATACGCCATACACAATATTGCGAAAAATAAGCAATCCTTGTTTTTATGCGGCCAAAATTCTCGGGATTGTCAAGGGGCGCACCCCTTGACTTCCTTCCGGCTTTGACGACATGCGCGTCAAAACGGATAAAAGCCGAAGACTTTTGTACCCTTCACGCTTTACCGCCCGGAAGTGCTAAGCATTTTAGGTAAAGCGTGCAACCTCAAAAAAGTGACGAAGGTCACTTTTTTGACACTACATTAGGATCCCGTAGACTTATAAAATTTTAACCCAATCCTCCAAAATGCATAACAGGGGAGTAAAAACAAGAGCGATACGAGCGGAAGGAACATGTAAACCACATTGTCGGTTTGCCCTACAAGGTACAAAAACGGATAATACTGAAACAGCGCCAGCGGCACCACAAGCGTGAGGAATTTCAATACACCTTTGCCATAGACGGAAAACGGGTATGCACCAAATTCCCTTCCGCCATCTGTTAGTATGTTCATAAATTCAAGCCCTTCGGTCGTGAAAAAGCATAGCGCTGCATAGATGACAAAAAGACCGGAGAAGACGAGTGCACCGCAGACAATCATCAAAAATATGGTCAGCACTTTATCGGCGCTCCAAATAACCCCGCTTGCGGGTATGGCATATAGGAGCACCGCGACTGCCTGTATAAGCCTACCCATACGCGAAAGCTCAAGGCGCGAAGCGAGTACTTGGAACACAACATTACGCGGCCGCACCAATATGCGGTCAAACTCACCGTTACCGATCATGCGGGAAAAGGTGTCAAACCCTCGCGCAAAACATTCCGCAAGCGAAAACGCCATCAGTACCGCAGCAAAGCACAACAATACCTCCGAAAAGGTAAAACCCTCTACAAAACTAAACCTCTCAAACATAAAATACATGCCTAAGAATGTTGAGAACGAAACCAGGAACTGCCCAAGTACGGTCAGAAAAAACGAGGTCTTATATTGCATTTGACTCTTTATATGCAAAGAAAGATACGTTATATAAAGCTTCATATTAACCTCCCTGCACGACCGTTTTTTTGAGGGCAGCCCTTATAAAAATCTTGCCTAACAGCACGAGTGCTATAAGCCAAAAAAGCTGCAACGCCGCCTTATAAAGGAGCTCAGTACCTGCAATACTCCCGCTATAAACAAGCAGCGGTAGGTTTTGCATGGAAGCAAACGGAGTAAGTTCGAGTATTTTGCGCAATCCGTCAGGTAAAAAAGGCAGCGGTATGATGCCGCCCGCCAAAAAATCTGCCATGGATACGGCAACAATGCGCACACCCATAGGGTTTAGCGTGTAAAGTGTAGCGATGTATATGAGCATGCAGTAAGCAACTACCACAAGGTACCCCAAAATTGATGTTATAAGAAACCATAAAAACGCATGAAAGCTATGCGGCAGTACAAGCCCGTAAGGCGCTTTCAAGAACGCCGCAACAAGGAGGATGGGCATGCATCGAAGCACTGCTCTTGAAAGCCGTACCGCTGCGTTTTTTACAAACCACACCCCGTACAAATCGAGCGGGCGGGCGAGCTCGTAAGCCACATGCCCCTCGCGGATGCTTGCAAAGATATCCTCGTCCAAAAACCATGCCATAAACAGTGCCAGAAACGCTTGCTGCAGCCAGATATAACTTGAGAGCGCTTGAAATTCCATAGGGAATGCAGTGCTGTTTGCCTTATAAAACGCCGAAAACATGAGTATTGTCATAAACCCCCACGCAAACTGCGTGGCTACACCCG
>JAEZLG010000003.1 GCA_023435855.1 Bacillota bacterium
TTGGGGCAAACGTAGTGCGGGGAAAGCGGATTTACCTCCGTATTACCCGCCATGGTCGCCACAAACGACGAGCCAACCGAGCCGCGCGAGCCCACGAGATATCCGTCGTCGAGCGATTTTTTGACAAGCCTTTGCGCCATAAGGTAAAGCGATGCGTAACCGTTGCCTATGATGGACTTTAATTCCTTATCGAGCCTTTTTTGCACCTCATCGGGAAGCTTTTCTCCGTAAACCTCATGAGCACACTGCATTGCCATATCGGTGAGCTCATCGTTTGCGCCGGGGAATGTAGGTGCATACGTACGCTTTTCATCGAGATAAGGCTTCATGCGCTCGCAGCTGTCCGCAATGGCATTTGGGTTTGTTACCACCACATCGTATGCTTTCTCCTCCCCGAGATACGAGAATTCCTCGAGCATGTCCGTCGTGGTTTTAAAATAGAGAGGGGCTTGCTGCTCGGCGTCCTTGAAATCACGCGCATGCATGAGTATGGCGCGAAACACAGAATCCTCGGGATTTAGAAAATGTACGTCGCCCGTGGCAACAACAGGTTTGTTAAGCTTATCCCCAAGCTGAGCAATGCGGCGGTTTAAATCCCGTAAGCCCTCAACATCCTTCACCTTACCGTCGCGCAGCAAAAACTCGTTGTTGCCGAGGGGCTGTATCTCAAGGTAGTCATAAAAGGAGGCGGTCGCGTCAAGTGTTTTATCGCCTACGCCTTCGAGCACGGCGCGAAACACTTCGCCCGCCTCGCATGCGGAACCTACGATAATTCCCTCGCGATGCATATTTAAAAGGCTCTTAGGTATCTGCGGTACCTTTTTGAGGTGCTCCATGTGTGAATAGGACACGAGCCTATAGAGATTCATCAACCCCTCATGGTTTTTTGCAAGTAAAATAATATGAAAATTACTGCGGCGCCCTTTCACGTGTGCAGGCGTGTCGCAATCGCAAAGCGGGATTTGCGCTATGTTTTTCGCTTCAAGCTCCTTTTGAATCGCATTGATAACGCCTGCAAGCGCTTTTACGCGCTCGGGTGCACTTAAAGCCTCCTCTGCTATACAATCTACGCAAAATGCCCGTGCTGCGTTTGGGAGATTATTGGGCTTTATATCGCGCTTGAGATAATGCACGAGCATCCCGACATCTACGTACTTCTTTGTAAAAGGTATGCCTAAATCGTCCGCACATGCGCTTATGAGTTTCATCTGCTCGGCGTCAAATACAACTTTCATGCTGTCCGAGCAAAACTCGGAAAGCTCACTTAGTGCATCCTTTAGCGTACCTGCATCAGCAAGCTCGTCTTGGGTAATACCTGCGCGTTTTAATAACTTCGGTTCTACCGGAACGGCGGGGTTAACAAGTGTAGAAAAACCTTCTTTAATGCCGTCTTTATCAAACCGTACAGCAGCAACTTCAAATATATGCGCACGGCCAATCCCCTTTGTAGAAAGGCAGGAAACCGCGACATATTCGCTTTGAAAAGGGTGCAGCTCACAGTCGGGTACAAGGTAGCCCTCAACGCCTAAGACTACTTTAATATCCTTGCCGCTCTTTTTAAGCTTATCGGCAGCAGCTATCGCAGCGGGGAACGCCTGCACCACACCGTGGTCTGTGATGGCGACCGCCTTATGCCCAAAACGGGCGGCGGTTTTCACGGCGTCCTCAGGCTTCACAAGAGCATCCAAAGATGACATCTGCGTATGAAGATGGAGCTCCACGCGTTTGACTTCCGCCGTGTCCTCGCGGCGCGGCTTTTTAACGCGCGTAACGGCGTCCGGAAACACGCACATGCGGCCCAAATACTGGTCGAGCCGGTATGGCCCGTGTACGGCTATATAGTCCCCGTCGTTTTTTACTTCCTCTATTTTTTGATAGAGCTTTTCCTCGCCTTTTTTAAAAAACAGTTTTATAAGCGTGGTACCCGTTAGGTCGGTGATCGCGGCGTTGATGATACCGCCCCCCGCTTTTGTAGGGCGAAGCTCCAAGTTTATGATTTCGCCCTGTATGGTGACCGTTCCGGCGGTTTCTTCAAGCTCACTTTGCTTCATGAGCTTGTCCATGCGGACGGGGTTGCCTAAAATAGCACCGCCGCTTCCACCGTGTACCTTGCCTTTTGCTGCGGGCTTGGAAGCATTTTTTACCTCCTCGCGGATGAGCTCCTCCGGGCTTACATATTCGGGCGTTGCGATGTTTGGATCGCCCAATACGGAAATGGAAAGCGAAACACCGTACGTTGCCTTCATGTGCTCGCAAAATGCCCGAACGTCCGCTTCGTTTAAGAATTTGCCCGCAAGCCGTTCGGGTATGCGTACGGTCATAGTTTGACCGTTTAATTCCCTTATTGAAGGAGTGAGCGCCGGGCGCACGAAAGGATCAAAATCACACCATTCCTCTATAATGCGCTCGGCATCAGGAACGTTGATCGTTATATTTGATGAGTTCTCCTCGGAGGTCTCAAAACAAAGCTCCACCTGCAAGCCCGCCATGAGCTGCTCCATATCGGCGCGTTTGTTTTCGCGCGCCGGAGCTGCAAGCGGCTCTATAAGCCGCACGGCGGCTTCAAGCTTGTTATCGCGTTTGTGAAGTCGTACATTCAAAAGTTTGGCGCCTACGGCGCCGTTTTGTAAAAAAATATTTTCAAGACGTTCGTCCATGTGTATGGTTTGGCCCCCGGTTTTTGATGTGATTACGGGCGGATACTATCCGCCCTAGCC
>JAEZLG010000016.1 GCA_023435855.1 Bacillota bacterium
AACGAAAAAGGCTTGCACATCCGCGTGTCGCGTTTCGGCGCTCCCGAGCGGCGGATGTGATAGGTACGAAAGGCTCACGCCTTTCATCCGTTTCGGCACGCGAGGCCGTAGGCCTCGGCCATATGGCTCCGGCTTCGCCGGACGTGTGCATGCCGCCGAAGCCGGAAGGAAATTAAGGGGGTATGCCCCCTTAATAATCCCGTGGATTGTCGGAATTTTTACCCGGAACTCCGTAGGGGCGGATAGTATCCGCCCGCGTAAAACGCAAACCAACCGCTTAATTGCGGGCCGATACTATCGTCCCCTACAAAACAAAAAACGGGCGCACATGTGCGCCCGTTTGGATTTCGGGATTATTCTATTCGAGCGTATCGGCTGCGCGTTTGAGCTCTTCGATGATGGGTATGTGCTGGGGGCACACGGACTCGCAGCTGCCGCAAGCAATGCATTCGCTCGCCTTAGCATTGTTCTTGGTCGCCCAAAAGTATTCACCTTTGCCGCTCTTGAGGTTGTCATATATTAAAACCCTATTCATGGCGCTGAGCACTTCGGGAATGGCGATATTTTGCGGGCAGCCCTTTTTGCAGTATTCGCAGCTCGTGCACGGGATGCTCGGTATGTTTTCAAGCGCTACCCTCGCCATTTCCACTGTTTTTTGTTCATTTTCATTAAGCGGTCTGAAGTTTTTCATTGTGGCGAGGTTATCTTCCATTTGTTGAATATCGGACATGCCGCTGAGCACCGTGATAACATTATCAAGCGATGCCGCATAACGAACCGCCCATGAGGCAAACGAAACATTCGCATCCGCCTCTCGCAGCACCTTCTTTACAGGCTCCGGTGGCGTGGCAAGAAGGCCTCCCTTAACAGGTTCCATGATAATCACAGGCTTGTTGTGTTTTTGTGCAACCTCATAGCAAAGCCTCGACTGCACGGAGGGGCTTTCCCAATCCGCATAGATGATTTGAAGCTGCACAAACTCCGCCTCGGGATGGCGCGTCAGAAGTTCGTCAAGCACTTCCGCGGTGTCGTGGAAAGAGAATCCGATATGCTTAATGAGCCCTTTTGCGCGCTGCTCAAGCACAAAGTTCCAGAGGTCGTACTCTTCAAATACCTTCGTGCGCTCGCCGCCCAAGTTGTGAAGCAAATAAAAATCAAAATAGCCCGCGCCCGTTCTCTCAAGCGAGGTAAAAAACATCTGCCTTGCTTCCTCGGCGTTTGTAGCACCTGCCCATGCAGGGAGCTTGGTGGCGAGCTGAAAGCTTTCGCGCGGATGGCGGTCTACGACAGCGGTCTTGAAAGCAGCTTCGGATTTGCCGCCGATATAGCCGTAGGCGGTATCAAAATACGTAAATCCCGCATCTAAAAATTTGTCCGCCATCACCTTTGTCTGCTCAATATCCACTTCCTTATCGAGCATGGGAAGGCGCATAAGTCCGAAGCCGAGTTTTTTAATATTTTTACCGAGATAATCCATGTACGTTCTCCTTACCTGAAAATTCTACTTAAGCTTACCGCCGAAATATATGAAAGGTTACATTGCGACGAGATCTCCCTTTACCCGCAGATTAAAAGCGCGTCCGAAAGATCGATAATTCCGTCGTTATTCACGTCTGCTAATGTAAGCTGTTCTTCCGTTAACGCTATGCCGATTCTAAACCCGCATATCAAAAGCGCATCCATTTCGTTGGCCCTGCCGTCTCTATTAAGATCGCCTACGACCGAGGAAACAGCGAGCGTCAAAACTGAAGTCACACCGCCGCCGTGCAGGATATACAAGAGTTGCTGTTTTGAAACGAAACTCCCCTCCGGGTTGCCTGCTGCATATAGGTTTATTGGACCCATACCGAGTTCGCTTACGACCTCGCCCGCCGAAAAGTTAATTAACTCTACTGTCTCGGTACTTTTTAGATTATAACGCTTGATGCTGCGTGTGTCATGATCGAAATAATAGAGATTCCCGCCGTCGAACGCTGCAAACGAGGCGTTTTCGGCGATGATTGCCCCCATACCGAAGGCATTGTTGTAAACGGTCTTTTTAAGATTGCCAATCGTGATGCGCTGATCTAAAACATTGCCGACACTCATCGTGCCGTCATTATAATACCAATACCCGGCGTCATAAAACATCCCACCTTCTACATCCCACCAAAATGCGGAATACGGATGAGAAGCTGTTGCCGTTTGCGGAGCCGTTCCCGAGGTAATCTGCACGATGGCATCATTAGGCTTTGATGTAAAGCGGTTAATGTTAAGTTCCGCTTCCGTCAGCATGAAGCTTGAATGTACACCATACCCCATCCAATCTTTATCGCCGTTGTATTCGTAGCTCACAACGCCGATTGCTATAAGCGGGTCGTCCCAAGTCGCATCCACATGGTACCAGCCGTATTCCGTTTCAACGAGGTTCCACGCATGGTTGAGGTTTTCGGAGGTTACAACGTAGGTGTTGACACCTGCCGCCTGCAAAAGCGCTTTATAGGCAAACGCAATGCCCTGGCATACCGCATTCCCTTTTACGAGCGCACCATACGCGTTAAACGCATCGGGCGTGGCGTTAGGCGATGCTTCATTATAATACCGTGTATGGACCAAGAGATAATCGTGCAGTGCAAGTGCTTTTTCGGTTTTTGTCATTTCAGCACTCGCAGGTAACACATTTTCGAGCGCGGCGGAAATGACAGACGTAAGTTCGGCGCGCTGCGCTCTCGCCTCTTCCACACTCCTGCTGAGATTTAATTGGATGCGCAGCATAACATCCGGATAGCCGACTGTAAAATAGGAGAATCCATAATAAAAGTACTGCGGGTAAGAATTGACCACTGCCGTAAGGCAGGTGTTAATCGTAGCGCGCGTATCATCATTGTTGGGCAGATTCAGATCCGAAAGATTCACGATTGTCCCGTAATTTTCCATGGTATCGACGATTCGCGCGGCTATTGTTACATTGATGCTTGGTACAGCGAAAGTTCTAACCCTGCCGCCAAGCTGTAATTGCGTGCCGTTTAGGCCGCCAAACGGCAGCGCGTCGATAATCTCACCGGAGTAGATCGAAGGCTCTACGGGTATTTCCCCTGCACCGATAGCCGGCGTGGGAGTCGCACCGCTTTCCTCGGTGGGCATGGGCGTAGTAGGAGCCGGGGTTTCCGGCTCTAAGGTTTGGGTGAGCTCTGTAGGAATGGGGGTTTCTAAATTTTCGGTCGCTATGGGTGTTAAGGTAGGTGTCGGTTCTTCGCCTTGCGCAAACACACCCGTGCCATACGACAGCACGAGCAAAAATACGACAATTAAACTAAGCAGACGCTTCCTTATATATAACATAGTTCATTATAACGTATTTTTCGCTGTATTTGAAGTAAGTTGTTTGCATACACCAAAGCATGCTTAGCCAACCTACTTGGCAGGATAGATCAGCTCACAAAAACAGCGATCTAAGGTTGACTTATTTAAAATATATGATATAATCCGAGCTATATTATATATTGTATACAAGTATACATGTATTCAAGTGTAGAAAAGGAGAACAGGCCATGAGCAAGATCGTATATGACGACCATTCTAACCTTCTGAAGGAAGATTACTACAAATATGGCGTACAGGATGTGAAAGAGCCCAACCTGTTCCCCGAGATATTTGACTTCGACCAGATACCCAAGGTAGCGTTTAATTACCGAACCGTACCCATGCGCATGCCCGAGGAGATATGGATTACCGATACCACCTTCCGCGACGGCCAGCAATCCCGCGCGCCGTTTACCTCTGCGCAGATACTAAGGCTATACGATCTATTACACGATCTCGGCGGCCCGCGCGGCATCATACGCCAAAGCGAGTTTTTTGTATACGGCAAGCAGGATATACAAGCGCTGGAGCTTTGCATGCAGCGAGGCTACCGTTTCCCCGAGATCACCACATGGATTCGCGCCACCGAAAAGGACTTTAACCTTGTAAAAGAGATCGGCGTGCAAGAAACGGGCATTTTAGTGAGCTGTTCGGATTATCACATTTTTAAAAAGATGAACATGACCCGCACCCAAGCCATGGAGCAATATTTAAAAATCGTCAAGATGGCGCTTGATCGCGGCATACGTCCCCGCTGCCATTTTGAAGACATCACGCGCGCCGATTTTTACGGGTTTGTGGTGCCCTTTGCCTATGCGCTTGAACAGCTCAGCGAGGAAAGCGGTATCCCCATTAAAATTCGATGCTGCGATACGATGGGCCTTGGCGTATCGTATCCCGGTGCGTCACTCCCAAGGAGTGTGCCGGGAATCATCTACGGCATGCGCCATTACGCGAGCATACCGAGTGCATTAATTGAATGGCACGGACACAACGACTTTTACAAGGCCGTGACAAACGCTGCCGCGGCGTGGCTCTACGGTGCATCAGCGGTGAACTGCTCGCTTTTAGGTATCGGTGAACGTACAGGTAACTGCCCGCTTGAGGGGATGGTAATGGAATACTGCGCCTTGCGAGGGCACAATGACGGCATGCGCCTTGATGCGATTACCGAGATTGCAGATTACTTTACAACAGAAATAGGCTATGACATACCGCCCCAGACGCCCTTTGTGGGACGTGATTTTTGTTCCACCCGCGCGGGTATCCATGCTGACGGGCTTCTAAAGTCCGAGCAAATCTACAGCATTTTCAACACCGAAGCCATATTAAACCGTCCATCCACAGTGGTGGTGGATGCATATAGCGGGCTTGCGGGCGTAGCGTATTGGATGAACGCAAACATTCCCTCACTTAAAAATGCAGCGGAGCCGCTTTCAAAAAAGGATTCCGCTGTGG
>JAEZLG010000070.1 GCA_023435855.1 Bacillota bacterium
TCATGAAATACTGGGGTATCCTGCGCACGGACGGACGTATCGTGAAGGACGTGCTCTTGGAATCGAACTATCAAAAAAAAGACGAGATAGAAAATTACACCGACCTCATAAGCGAGCTTTGCCGCGCGCTCGACCTTTCAAGGCCGGTGCTTTTGAAAAAACATCTGAACGATCTTGATCGTTTTTCCCGCGTCGTATTCAAGGGTGAGGATTTTATGGAGAGCGTGGATTTTGACAGGTTTGAAGTAGAGCTGTTCTTTAAGGATGCGAAAGATAAAACCGATAAGCATCTTTGAAATTTTTTCCATGTTTACCGCGCATGAAAATAGGACTTTTGCGCAAGCTAGTTCTATATTCAGATAAGGAGCAAATAGCATGGATACACTTGCGCTTATTCTTGTCATCATCGGAGCGCTCAACTGGGGGCTAATAGGGCTTTTCCAGTTTGACCTTGTCGCAGCCATCTTCGGAGGGATGAGTTCTGTTCTCTCGCGCGTTGTTTACACCATTGTAGGTCTTGCGGGAATATGGGGCATTTCCATCCTATTTCGTAGAGACGGCATCAGACATGAGAGAGAACACGATTAGTAAAAGAAGTGTCATATAACGAAAAAACGGCCTTTAAGGCCGTTTTTTATGTCAAAAAAGTGACTTACGTCACTTTTTTGAGGTTACACGCTTTACCTAAAATGCCTCGCATTTCCGGGCGGTAAAGCGTGAGAGGTACGAAAGCCTACGGCTTTCATCCGTTTCGGCACGCAAGGCTGTAAGCCTTGGCCTAAAGGGCTCCGGCTCCGCCGGACGCGTACATGCCACCGAAGCCGGAACTAGTCAAGGGGAGCGCCCCTTGACAATCCCATAGTTTGGTTTTTGGCAGTATGAAAAACGGCCTTAAAGGCCGTTCTTTTGCATGATATAAATCCATTATTTATTCGCTTCTGCGCGCACATAGTCGAGAGCTTCCCATAGCTGTGCGTCTTTTTCCTGGTTGATTTGGTCGATGGGAGTCCCTTTCAGGTCTGCCGGCAGATCTACGATGATATCCGGCGTAATACCGACACCGTGGATGTTTTCGCCACTCGGCGTAAAATACTCCTCGGTGGTCATCTTGAGCCAGCTGCCGTTGCTTTCAAGCGGCATGGTGGTTTGCACAATACCCTTTCCGAATGTTTTCATGCCCACAACCATACCTGCGTTGTTATCCTGTATAGCACCTGCCAGAATCTCGCTGGCGGACGCGGAATTCTCGTTAACCAAAATGGCGAGCGGTACCTTGAGTGGCTGCCCCTTGGAGGTAAATATACGGTCGTCTTCCGAATCATTGCCCTTGAGGCTTACGATGGTGCAGTCGCCAAGCAGCATATCGGCAATCTCCACCACATCATCGAGTGAACCGCCGGGGTTATTGCGAAGGTCTATTACAAGTGATTTCATACCGCGCTCGTTGAGGTTTCGAAGCGCTTCTTCAAATTCATCTACACAGTTTCCCGTAAACATGTCGAGGCGGATATAGCCCGTATGCTCTTTAAAAAGCGCATAACTTACACGTTTAATGTTAATGGCTGCACTCGTCACGGGCAACTCAAGCGTTTGCGTGCCTCGAAGTATGGTAAGGTTTACGGTTTCGCCAATCGCTACATCCACGGCTGCTACAAGCTCATCGAGCTGTACGCCTGCCATGCTTTTGCCATCCACCGCAGTTATGATATCCCCTGTTAATACACCGGCAATGTCGGCAGGATTGTCTTCGTATACGTCAAGCACCTGCGCACCTATTTCATCGGGCTGCCCAACCAAAATGCCGATGCCGTTGTACTCTCCGTTGATGCGCGACAGATATGCCTCGTATTCCTCTGCGGTATAGTACTCGGCGTACGTATCGTTGAGTGCTGAAAGCATACCGCGTGCACCGGTCTCAACAAGCGTTTTGCGGTCAATATCGCTATGGAGCGCTTCTGTCGCAATCTTATCCATAATCTCGCGGAACACCAAAACTTCGCGAAGCTTGGAGTACTCATCAACGCTCATCACAACCGTATCAGGAGCATTGCGGTTCATGATGCTTACCGTAACGCCCGCAGTGACCGCTGCGGTGATGAGTATCACCGCTAAAAAATATAGTGTCGTCCTTTGCCAGGACCTCATACTATGCCTCCTAAGGAATGCCTTCCGGGGAAAGAATTAAAAAAAGAAAATGAATTTCCGTCTCGTATTTATGTATGACATTGTATCAACTTTCAGTACATCGCGTCAAATGAACAATTATATGCTCATTTTAGAATACCAAGCAAAAAGCGGACACTGCCGTGCCCGCTTTACGTGTATTTCAAAATTTACATTATGCGATGTCTTCCGATACGTTGCGCAGATAACCTTGCAAAAACTCCGGAAGTTCGGAAGGGTTGGCTGAGATGCTGAAGATGATCTTGATATTGCGCTCCTTTGTAAAGCTTTCGAGCTCTTCAAAAAGGCCTGGGAGCGATTCCAGCGGGCGACGCACGATCTTACGGAATCCGTCAATAAATATGCATTCCAGATCAAAATCCTGGGCTGCAAGCCCTGCTAAGAAACCGGTGAACTTTTCCGGACCGTCGATATGGAATTCGGATGCGTCGATGAACCTGATAGCGTTCTTCAAGTCGAACATGTACTTACTGTCGTGATCGAGGAAAACGATACTTCCTTTTGCCGACTGCAGCATTTCGTTCGCTATGCTGATGATGCGCTTGGTTTTACCCGCGCCTTTCTCGCCCACAATGACGCGTATCAAGAGAAACCCCTCCCTTACGTTTATTAGCTTTATTATACCCTCATGGCAATGCCGAGGGCAACCGTTATTTCGCCCCAAACAGAAAAGTTTGCGGCTTTGACACGGCAATACCAAAGTTGCAGCGTGCCTTTTATACCTGCTATACTGTTCAGTAACAAATCGTAAGATGCAACAAGCAGAAGGAAGCGTGATACTTTCATGCGAATCGATCCAAAGTCCGCGGTTATGGGGTACTCTGCATTAAGTGATCTTTCAGTAATCGGCTGCGTAAGCGATAAACTTTTAGCCCAATATTATTGCAGCGACGGCATCCGATTTTTGAAAAGGCATTTAGAGCATTTTGGTGGGTTTGATTTAACCGAAGACCGGTTCCTTGGCTTTTTTCATTCGCAAGGCGAAGGCAATACGTTTACAAGATCCATCCAATCGGGGCTCAAGTTGCTGCCATCATTCAATCCCAATGCATTTCGAAACATTCAAAGGGATATTATCCTATTTGAAAAAGAAATCGTCGCTATCGTCCGCAAATATCTGCCGTTTACTTTAGATTTTTCCCAAGTAAACGTTTATCTGCTTTTTGGTATACGGGGCACTTCCATCGTGTACGACAACGAAATCGCCGTAGACCTATGCGATGCAGCATTATTTGAAGACGGGCAGTTCATAATGGATCGCCTTAAAGGCGCACTTGCACATGAAATTCATCATATCGCCGTGGCTCAAAAATTTGAAGAATTCGCAGAGCGGTTAAGCTGCGAGGAAGAACGCATTAAATATGCCATTATTGAGGGGCTTATCAGCGAAGGGATGGCTTATCTTTATTTGACACCGTATTTAATCGAACTAAATGCGGCGCAATGGAGCCATAGTATGGTGGATATTGAGCAAAAGATTGAGCAACTGCGCGCTGTACTATTTGATCCTACCGTTGGTCTTAATGGAAAAATGCGAATGTACGACTCGCTCTTTGACGACAGTCTTAAAGGATACTCTATGGGCTATTACATGATTCAGAAACTACATCAGGCATATGGATCTGAGACTGTGATAGAACTACTCGATGATTTCCGCCTGTTTGAAGCATACGATAGCTTACGTTAAGTAGATTGAGGTTTTTATGAAAAGGGTTTTGGGCTGTATCCGCCGTGCGGACGAGCGCTACCAAATGATTGCAAAGGGCAATAAAATATGCGTCGGTGTTTCAGGCGGTAAGGACAGCCTTCTTTTAATGTACGGTTTAAAGCTCTATTCTGCGTTTTCGAAAACGCCTTTTGATGTATGCGCGGTGATGCTCGACCTCGGCCTTACGAAGGAGGACTACTCGCCCGTAGAGGCCTTTGCACAAAAAATCGGCGTTCCCTTTGATATATTGCGCACAGAAATCGGAGACGTTGTATTTAACGAGCGTAAGGAAAAGCACCCCTGCGCACTATGTGCAAAGCTAAGACGCGGTGCTCTAAACGATGCCGCAAAGGCACGCGGGTGTAACCTTGTGGCACTCGGCCATAATCGGGAAGACGTGCTCGAGACTTTCTTCCTAAGCCTTCTATACGAGAGCCGCCTCAATACCTTCGGCCCCATCACGTATTTGAGCCGCAGCGAGGTGACCGTGATACGCCCGCTTGTATTTATGCCGGAAAAGTACGCTCTGAGCGTTGCAAAACGGTTGGAGCTGCCCGTATGTAAACCCAACTGCCCCGTAGCGGGAAAAACTAAGCGTGAAGATATGAAGGATGTTTTGAAGTACTTTACTGCAATATTGCCCGACGCTCCCGAACGCATCATGAACGCCATCGCCGATACGCATAAGTACGGCATGTGGGACAGGCTCAGCTTGCCCCCTCGAGAGCAAATTTTGGAGGACAAGCTATGAAAGCATCTCTCCCCTATCTTATTACCTTTCTAATCTTTATCAACTTTTTGGGTTTTATTCTCATGGGGTTTGACAAACGCTTAGCGCAAAAAAGCGCACGCAGGATACGCGAGCGTACGCTTTTTCTTATAGCCATTTTTGGTGGCGCATTGGGGAGTCTTTTGGGCATGTACACCTTTCATCACAAGACGAAAAAAAACGCGTTTCGGTTCGGCATGCCCGCAATTTTGCTCCTGCACATCGCAATTACCGCAGCTTGTTATGTTTTTTGAGATTTCGCCCAGAAGCGGAACGTAAGCGGCCAGAGCACACCGGCCGTAACGGTCATGAGAAAATAACGCAAGCTGTCTGCGGCGCCGTGGTCATTGAAAAGCGCAAGAAGCGGTGTCTTGAGTGTTACACGAACAATCACCACAAAGCCAACCCCAATAGCGAGTTTTAGCACCTGTGCCCACCACGCTGCACGCGTTTCGTAGCGGATGTAGCGGCTGTCAACAAACCAAGATACGATGAGGCCCAGCACCGTGCCAAACACCGTGTAGGCGTTTTTTAAGCCCTCCTCGTCGAACTGCGCCACGTTGCGCTCCGTTTTCGGAGAAAGCATCACATATAAAAGAAGGATGAGCGCACCCAGTAAGAGCGCAATTCCAACACCCTTGCTAACACGCGGATTATGTTCGGACTTCTTAAAAATATACGCAAATGCAAATACCGTAAATATCCCTGTCGCGAGGGATACCCCAACATCTAATGGCGTATGCACACCGAGATACATTCTAGAGTAAGCCGTGATTAAAACAAGCAGTATACTCACGGCAGTTACCCATCTTTTTTTGAACCATACGGCAATACCGCCAAACAGCGTTGCTGCGCTTTGCGTATGCCCGCTCGGAAACGAATATCCGCCGGCGCTCTCCATCGCTGATTCAACCGGCTCAAAGGATCTGTCGAGCACCCAAGGGCGAGGTACCATAAAGACTGCCTTCAAAACTTGGTTGAAGATTGTCCCCATCATGCCCACGGCAAACAAACGATATCCCCATTTTTTATCCACGCACCATAACACAACCAGCACGGCCACCATAAAAACGAGCTCATCGCCCAAATAGGTAAGGGCGGAAAACAAACCCGTAAAAAAAGGCGTCCGCGTTTGATAAATCAATTTCAGGAATTCCATGCATCCTTCTCCTTGCGATTGAAGCTAAAAATATCATACCATAGAACGCATGCAGCCAGCATTATTTTTACATCTGCTTTTTTTAGCAAAAAGGCTTGAAAAAAGTTCCGGACTGTTGTAGAATATCATTCGTGCCGTTCCTCCTTAGCTCAGTCGGTAGAGCATGCGGCTGTTAACCGCAGTGTCGCTGGTTCGAGTCCAGCAGGGGGAGCCAAATAAAGACAGCCACCAAAAGGTGGCTGTTTTTATTTGGCCTATCTTGTTAGTCTCGAACCGGCATAACTGCTTCACAGTCGCATCGCGGCTGTTAACTGTTGCGGAGCTGAGCGCTGCCAGTGGCAGATGAAGCGAAGCGGAGCAAGGACAAAATAGGGAGCGTAAGGAAGGCGTTAGCCAACGTGACGCGACCATATTTTGCCACGGACGTGTCGCTGGTTCGAGTCACCTTCACGGTGGCTGTTTTTATTTGCTTATTCTACTATCCTTGAACCCACTACAAAGCTTAACTGCCGCATCGCGGCTGTTAACTGTTGCGGAGCTCAGCGCCCGCAGTGCGGGATGAAGCGAAGCGGAACAAGGACAAAATAGGAGTTTTAGGAAGGCGCTCCGTCGCCGACGCTAAACGACCATATTTTGCCCCGGACGTGTCGCCGGTTCGAGTCACCTTTACGGTGACTTTATTTGCTCTTTACCGATTCATCCGGCGTTTCACTGCCTGTCATCTGCGTTGTGTTGCTACTTCAAGCCCGATCATCTATAAATCACTCTAAAATCCTCAAATACAATAGGTGTATCCATGGTAAACATATACCCCAATTTTTCACCCTCTTTGGTAAAAATGTCAAAATGCGTAGTTTGCCAAGATTGAAGATTGAGATCTTCACCCTCTCTTTTGCAAATGTCAAACGTCATTTCTTTAAACGCAAGTATGGTAACATTTACGTTCTCGATAATGCATTGGGGGTTGCCATTCCAGTCCGTAACGATGCCTAAAGAACCTATCACCGGTATGGGTTCTTTTTCGGTTTCATAGCTAAGCAAACATGAAGTTGTTGCCGTCTTCTCCCCCGACAGAATCAAAGAGGCCAATTGATTGGCAATTTCTTCTGTTGGCCCCATGTGCCCGCAAAAATTATATCGCAAATCCAAACGACGTCCTGTTTCTGTCAGGAACTTTACCCAGTACTCCTGAATACTGCTTTCATG
>JAEZLG010000114.1 GCA_023435855.1 Bacillota bacterium
CCATGGCGTAGCCCTTTTTCGCAAAATAACCGGCGTTCAAAATTTGATCGCCACGGCTTGCGGTACGAGGCAAAGGTATCAACAGCGCGGGTTTAGCAAGCGCCAGAAACTCGAACACGGAGTTCGCGCCTGCGCGGGAAACTACGATGTCGGCTGCAGCGATTACATGCGGCAGATCCTCGGCCATATATTCATACTGCGCATAGCCTCCGCAATTGGGAGGTGAACAAAGCTTGCCCTTGCCGCAAAGGTGCACTACGTCGAAGCTTTCCGTAAGCGTTTGGAGCGCAGCACGAACCGCTTCATTGACAGCTTGCGCACCCAGGCTCCCGCCCATCACAAGGAGTACCGGCTTTCCGCTGTTAAACCCGAGAAGCCTAAGCCCCTCCTCCTTGCTGCCTTCATAAAGCTCGGGGCGTATAGGTGTACCTGTATGCACGGCCTTTTTACCTACATATTGCAATGTATCCTCAAAGGTAACGCAGATCGTATCCGCACGCTTTGCAATTATGCGGTTGGCAAGACCGGGTGTATAGTCCGACTCATGTGTAATCACGGGCATAATTCTACTTGTTGCGAGCACAACGGGGAGCGACACAAACCCTCCCTTAGAAAACAAAACATCGGGTTTTACATCTTTTATAATGCGTCGCGCTTGAAAAATGCCTTTGACGACCCGAAACGGATCGGTGAAATTCTTGAAAGAAAAATAGCGCCTAAGCTTACCGGCGCTGATAATATGATAGGTAACGTCTCCCCGCGAGGCTATAAGCGTATGCTCGATACCATCCGCGGTGCCGATGTAGTGAAGCTCGAAACCTTCAGCCTTGAGCCTCGGGATGAGGGCGAGATTGGGGGTAACATGCCCCGCGCTTCCGCCGCCGGTGAGAAGGATACGTTTTGCCATAAAAACCCTTTCCAACAATCTATGTTCCGCCTATTCATACTATGCGCATAACAAAAAAATTGTTTCGCAATGAAATTAGCGCGGACAAGTCCCGCATCAGTATACCACGTTTTTTCTATGCGTCAAAGCTTCGGTAACGGCGCCTGTCGCGTTGCAAGAGATTTGCAAATATGGTATGCTTTAGCATGCCGGTGAGTCCCGATATATGATCCGGTATGCTCCTATACACATGCTTGCGGAGGTGTCGCCATGACGGACTTTTCCACCTGCTCCTGCCGTGAAGGAATGGAAGCCGCTTATGTGCTTTTATCAAAGCTGAGCTTTACGCGCGATGATCGTCCAAATTCCCCCTTCTCTCTTATCGGGGCATATTTGGATGCGCTAAACTACGGCGAAATGCTTACCGCATGCCGATGTTACCATGCGCTCACCGACGTTCTTCTAAGTGCCCCCTCCCGTAGGGTAAGCGGTGATCTTTGGACCGATTATCTACTTTATATTGTTGTGGAGTCCGAGCACCCCTTTGCAGTGGGCGCTTCGCAAAAGCACCGTGACGACGATGTGTTTTCTGCAATGCGCCATGAGCTTGATACGCTCTATGAGCTCACCAAGTTAAGCGATGCGGCTCTAAGGCGATTCGCGCAGGACCGTTATCGTGACCTCAAGCTCAATAAACGTACGGGGCGGGACAGTGCAGAGCTTATGTCTACAGCACTGTGGTCGGGCAGCGTCGCAAAACCGACCAAAGAGGAAAAGCCCATCGTGCCGCCCACATCCATATTGCAGATGGATTTTGATTGGGCAAACTGGCACTATGGAGAAATGAGCCTTTCGGGCCGCTATGTTTCCGACGAAGCGCTTGAGGAGATCTACATCCGTCTTTTGAGCTTAAAGCCATGGCCTGCGCTCATCGATGATCTTTGGAACTTCTTTGCTTCCTACGGCTGCGGCGGCTTTATAAAGCACCGTGCATTCCAGTATGAGCGCGGCGGGCTCTTTCCGCTCGACGAAAGCGTGCTTTCCTCCATGCCTGCCTCGGGGCTTTTTGAGGAACAGCGCAGCATGCTTTTAGACAATACCATACGCTTTATGCAGGGTGCGCAGTGTAACAACCTCGTGCTTACGGGACCGAGCGGAACGGGCAAAACCACGCAGGTTCTTTCGCTGCCCTACGAACTGCCCGAAGTGCGCTTCATTGCGGTGGATGCAAACACCTGCTTGAGCCTTACGCCGCTTTTTGAGCGTTTGCGCTTACAGCCATTGCGCTTTTTGGTATTGCTCGATAACATAGACTTTCAATCCCCCGCTTCCGCGTCCATTTTAGCATCGCTTCTGGCGCTTCGCGCGCAGCCGGAAAACGTCCTATTATACGCCACCTCGTATTCCGGTTTGGGCGGTGAAAGCGCATTCCCTGTTGAGATTGTTTTTCCGTACCCGCAGCTTAAAGAATTTGTGATGCTCGTTACGGAAATACTCGAACAGGATAATGTCCGCGCCCCCTATGACGTGGTGCGAAACGCCTGTATCGACTACCAGGTTGACGCGCATGATCGGCTCACTTGCTCTGCTGCAATGCGTGTCGCGGAGGCCGTGAAGCGGGAGCTGTAGACTTCGTATTCATAAGGTAAGACAATAAAGAATTTATAAAGGCAGGTCATAGCAATGAGGCTATTTAACACCATGACAAGGCATAAGGAGGATTTTGTGCCGCTAAAGAAAGGCGAGGTGCGCATGTATGTCTGCGGCCCCACCGTTTACAACTACTTCCACATCGGAAACGCGCGCGCGTTTGTGGTGTTTGACACACTGCGCCGCTATTTTGAGTCGTTGGGCAATAAAGTCATCTTCGTGCAAAACTTCACAGACGTGGACGATAAAATCATTCGCCGCGCCAACGAGGAGCATGTGCCTTTTATGGAGGTAAGCGAACGCTTCATCAAAGAATACTATCAGGATGCGGACTCGTTAAATATCGAACGCGCTACGGTGAACCCGCGCGCCACGGAGCATATCGACGAGATCATCAAGCTCGTTGAAAGGCTCATTGATGCCGGGCATGCCTATTCTACGCCGTCGGGCGACGTTTATTTTGAGGTCAGAAGCTATAACGACTACGGAAAGCTCTCCGGTCAATCCATCGAAAGCCTTGAAAGCGGCGCGCGTATTGAGTCGAGCGATGAAAAGCGCGATCCGCTCGATTTCGCACTTTGGAAAGCAGCCAAGGAAAACGAGCCATCATGGGAATCTCCCTGGGGCAAAGGAAGGCCGGGTTGGCATATCGAATGCTCGGCGATGAGCATGGCTGTTTTGGGCGATACATTTGATATCCATGGCGGCGGGCAGGACCTCGTATTCCCCCATCACGAAAACGAGATTGCACAAAGCGAGGCAGCGACCGGGAAGCCCTTTGCACGCTATTGGATGCACAACGGCTTTATCAATGTTGACAATCAAAAGATGTCCAAGAGCCTCAACAACTTTTTATTTGTGCGCGATATCGCAAAGGAATATGACCTCGATGCAGTGCGCTTCTTCCTATTAAGTGCGCAATACCGCAACCCCGTAAACTTCTCGCGTGAGCTCATCGAGCAATCAGCCGCCGCGTTAACGCGCCTTAAGACCACGCGCGAGCGCATACGCGACGCAGCTGTTAAAGAGGCAAAAGCAGAGGAGGACGATGCCTTTATCGCCCAAATCGGAGAATTTCAAACGGCATTTCGCGAGGCGATGGACGATGATCTCAACACTGCGGACGCTATTGGTGTGCTGTTTGAGTTTTGCCGCGCGGCAAATACGTTTGTGTCTGTACCGCGATCTAAAGCTGCCGTTGATGTAGCGGCGCGCTTTTTTGACGACACGGTATGGGTGCTCGGTATTTTGCAAAATAAAGCCGAGGAAGAAATCCCCGCTGAAGCAATTGCTCTCTTAGAAGAACGTGCTGTAGCGCGTAAAGAGAAAAATTTTACGCGTGCCGATGAACTTCGTGAAATTCTAAAGGGCATGGGCTTTGCCATAGAGGACGCAAAAGACGGTGCAAAGCTGAAGAAAATTTAGATGAACAAATAGTAAACATTGGGATTTGCTACCCATAGTATCTTGAATTTGCCAAGTTTTGCTTGGTATCATATGGAGGACTTCATGCCAACCGATTTACCCTGGTTCGAATGGTTTCAAGCGGCCTTAGCAGCTTATCTTGTTATTGCGGCAATCCGCGGTAAAGGCCAGCTGTTCGAGAACCCGCACACCAAGTGCCCGTACGAAACGTACGTGCGTGTTATGCGAATCCTGTCCGCCGTTTCGGGCGTACTGCTGCTCACGGGAGCAATTTTACGCCTGACGAACGTCGTCTCCTCCGAGAGCGTACTCGGTTGGGTTATATGGGGCATAGGTTTAGTATCTATTGCGGCAATCTTCGTGTATAACATCAGGATGACCGACCGCAAGGCGGCTGCCGCCGCACAGAAACAAGCCTACGAATCTGCCCGTAAGAAGGACCCCCTTCGTGCCGCTTTCGTGTTTGACGACGAAGAAGAGGAAAAGAAAGACGGGAAAAAACAGGAAGACCGGGAACAAAACGGCGACGCGTAACGTTATTTTTTAAAAGTCGCAAAGGGAAAGAAAGGAAGGTCACCCATGAACAAGGCAACACTCAAGCGGATTGTCGTGCTGGCACTCATCGCCATCATGCTTTTCTCTGTGATGCTGCCGGCAGCTTCCGCCGAAACGACGGCTGTGACCGGCATAACCACATCAAAAGTATATTTCCGTCAAAATCCTACGTCCTCAGCGAAACCCTACGTGGTAGGCTGCAACCGCATTGCAAAGGGCGCCGAGGTACAGGTTCTCGGCTTTATCGGCTCTTTCTACCAGATCAGCTATAAGGGATATACGGGCTATGTGAAAAACACCGAGCTCAAGTTCTCCGGCGCTGATGCGACCGCTAAAGAGCTCCTCTATTTTCGCACTGAGGCCAATTCCTCCTCTGACCTAAAATTCCGCGTCGCAGGCTGCCCCGAAATCCCCCGCAACGCAACGGTAAGGATTATTGGTTCGAGCGCCAGCTATGCAAAAGTAGTGTATAGCGGTTTTACGGGTTATGTCCGCGCAAGGGATCTTGCCGTTAATGTGACCGATCTTACTCCGAAGCTTGAAAGCTATTCTATCGCCGATATCGGGCCGTTTACCGGCAAGACAATCGCTACGGTTAACTTCCGCCAGTTCCCCGAGCGGAGCACGCTTCTTGTAACGAAGGCCGAAACCATCAAAAAGGGCAGAGCCGTTACCGTTACAGGCGAAAGCGGTGACTTCTATCGTATCAGCTATGCCGGCTACACAGGCTTTGCCTTAAAGGCCGATGTGAGCGTGGGCGCACTCATCAACTACACCGTGACCCCCATTGAGCCCGCAAAGACCGGCACAACGCTTGACACGGTTAACTTCCGTATCTATCCCTCGTCGGATTCCGACCGCATCCCCCAGCTTGAGAAAATTAAGAAGGGTGTCTCGGTCTCTGTCACCGGCACGGTGGGCGAGTTTTACCGCATTTCCTACGGCGGCTACACCGGCTTTGGCTATATTAGAGACGTCAGGCTCACCGACGGCTCCACCACCGGCAACACCAACTACACCGTGACCCCCATCGACCCGGCGAAAACCGGTAAAACGCTCGATGTGGTTAACTTCCGTATCTACCCGGAAGCGGGTTCCGCGCGCATCCCGCAGCTTGAAAAGATCAAACGTGGCGTCACCGTTTCCGTCATCGGCTCCGTGGGCGATTTCTATCAGAGTTCGTACGGCGGCTACACCGGCTTTGGCTACAAGAAAGACGTTAAGCTCAATGACGGCACAGGCACCGGAAACACAGGCGGCGGTACCAGCGCAACCATCCCCTCCGGCGCTCCCACCGAGGTTGCCGCCAGGATGAGTGCAGCTTATTCTAAAAACAGCGACGTCGGCGGCTACATCTATATCCCCAACACCAAAATCGACTACCCCATTTACAACAACCGCTACGATACCGCCAAAAAGGACTTTGTCTATAATTTAGACTATACCCACCTTTTCACCATGGCGAACCCGAACGCACCGGGTATAGCGTGCATTATGGGCCATAACATGCGCTCAAGCCTCACCATGTTCCACTACCTGCACCACGTGCAAAATAGGCTCCTTGGTAAGTCCTCCTGTGAAAAGTGCGGCAAGAGCGTTTCGGGCATCGACAACAACACCGTGTTTACCATACTCTACGACGGCTTTTCCTATTACCAGCTGTTCGCCATGTATGAAACATCCTCGTCCGAACCGAGGTCCACACTCAACTATAACGCACTTAATTCCAACGCCTCAGGCTCTACCAAGCAGGAATGGATTGATTACTCCATCAGCCGTTCGCAGATCAACTTCGGTGTATCCGTATCCGCGAGCGACAAGCTCATCGTCCTCGTCACCTGCGGCGATAAGATCGGCGGCTCAACCGGCGCAAGGCTCTATATGTGCCTGAAGGCTGTGGGTTAAGCGCTCCGCGTTTTGCAAAAATGGCTGCGGCCATTTCCGAAAGCATATCAGAAAAATCAACAGGGCGGGAAATCCCGCCCTGTTGTTATACCGTTATTATCTTTATTTCAGTATTTTCTTAATCATATCGTCAAGCCAGTTCCCTTCAAACGCCTCTATTGTCCCGCCGTCCACTGCCTCGGCGAGTTTAGGATCAATCGGCAGTTTTGCCGTGTTTTTCACGTTAAACTTTTCCGCCACCGCATCGATGCGGCTTTCGCCGTATACGGAAAAATGCTTCCCGCAATCGGGACATACGGCATAGCTCATGTTTTCCACAAGTCCGAGTACAGGGATGTTCATAAGGCTTGTCATGTGGAGCGCTTTTTCAACAATCATGCCGACGAGCTGCTGCGGGGAGGCGACTACGATTACACCGTCAAGCGGTATGCTTTGAAATACCGTGAGCGGTACGTCGCCCGTGCCGGGAGGCATGTCGATAAACAGTACATCTACATTGCCCCAGATGACATCCGTCCAAAACTGCTTCACAGCACCCGCAAGCACAGGCCCGCGCCATACCACGGGGTCGGTTTCGTTATCGGTCAACAGGTTTAAAGACATAATCTCTATACCGGTGTTTGATTTAACGGGGTAAATGCCCGATGCATCTGCCTCTGCACGCGTTGATAGTCCAAACGCTTTAGGTATGGACGGACCCGTTATATCGGCATCCAAAATAGCAGCGCTTTTCCCCTGCCTAATTGATAGCACCGCAAGCAAGGACGCAATCAGGGATTTTCCTACACCCCCTTTGCCGCTCATAACGCCGATTACCTTTTTGATATGGCTCAGTTCATGCGGTTTCTCCAAAAAACTGCGTTCCTTTGTGCGGCTTTCGCAGTTGCTCGCACATGTGGAGCAGTCATGCGTACAATTGTTGGCCATGGTCCTATCCCCTTTCATCCATTAAGACTTATGGTACGTTTAACACGAAAGATTGTCAAGGCATTGACAAAGCTGCTTTTTCCCCGTTCTGAACTGCATTTTCTCCGAAATATATCTTCCCTCCACTCTTTTTTACGTCGTTCTATTGTTATATAATAGAATCGGTAACATAATACGATGCATGTCTTTTTTGGAGGTAACCGATGGAGCTTCTTAAAAAAACCCCGCTTTACGACGCGCATATTGCGCTAAATGCAAAAATGGTCGACTTCGGGGGTTGGGCGCTTCCCGTACAGTATACGTCCATCCTCGAAGAACATAAGGCTGTGCGCGAAGCTGCCGGGCTTTTCGATGTTTCGCACATGGGCGAGCTTTTTGTGCGCGGTAAAGACGCATTTTTGTTTTTACAGCACATGCTGACAAACGACCTTACCGGTTTAAGTCCCGGCCGCTGCCGCTATTCCATGGTATGTTACGACAACGGCGGCGTTGTAGACGATGTTCTCGTTTACATGTTTTCCGATACCGAGTATCTGCTTGTAGTCAATGCGAGCAATACCGAAAAAGATTTTGAATGGTTTAATTCCCATGTACAGGGCGACGTAATGGTAACCAACGATAGTGCCGATTATGCACAGCTTGCTTTGCAGGGGCCGCGTTTTTTGGAAGTGCT
>JAEZLG010000143.1 GCA_023435855.1 Bacillota bacterium
TTTTCGAAATCCGAAATACGGATGTTCGATTCAAGGATGCCGTAGGGTACCATCAACTCCGTAACACAGCCTCGAGCGGCAATTGCTTCAACGGATACAGAAGGCATCGAAAACGTAACGATTTCGGATACCGGATAGGCAGGCCCTACTCCCTCAAAATTGATAACGCCCGCTGCGAGCCTCGCGGCACAATAGGCAAACAGATCGCGCCCGTGGAAAATGCTCGTCTTCTCCGTGCCCTTCAGGCGGTTGACTGTTTCGTCGATTTCGCGAATCTCACAAATGCCGAATTCTTGAAGAACTCCGGTAAGGCTTCCGTTATCGGGGGTGACGATATAGTAGCCGTTCACTGTTTTTGCTACACTCGCTTTCCTCGATGTGCCAACACCGGGGTCCACCACGGAAACAAAAACAGTACCCTCAGGCCAAAAGGAGAGAACACCTCTTAGGTGTGAGGAGGCGCGCTCAATATTGAACTTTGGAATGTTATGCGCGATATCGTAAATCTCAAGCTCCGGATCGACGCTTTTGCACACGCCGAACATGGCACCGCTTGAAACGCCGAAGTCTGTCTGCATGGTGATGCATGGCTTTCTCATTTACTTTTCCTCCGCTGATTCCTTTGTGATGGAAACCTTGTAATCAGCAAAGTTTTCACCGGGTTTGAAAATATCGGGGAGATACTTTTCAGCAAAGCTCCTCTGGTTAAGGCTCAGCGCAATATAGGGGCTAGTGCTGCCGTTATAGAGGATAGGCTCACCGACTTCTACATACCCGAATGAGCGGTGGTAGAGCACGCTTTGATCAAACAGCATGTTCCCGTTTTTGATAACAGTAACCCGTGTGCGGTCGCCGAGTTTTATGCCGGTCTTCTCAAAGTCGTCCACCGCAATGTTGGTAGAGGCTCCGCCGAAATGCTTCATGCAGCCATTGATTTGACCTTTGGCAAAACCATCGCCTACAACGCCCCTCACTACCTCAAATGTTACGCAGTCTTTTACCGGATACGCGGGGCCGACACCTTCGTAATCGATGATGCCTGAGGCAAGCTTTGCAGCGCAGTAAGCGAAAACATCGCGTCCGTGGAAGGTGCCCGATTTCTCGCTGCCTTTAAGACGATTAACATTTTCGTCGATTTGGCGAACCTCGATGACTTGATCGAGCAATGCTGTGAGTGTGCCGTTATCGGGTGTAATAAGATAGCTGCCGTTTTGAAGCTTCGCTACACATCCGCGCCGTGCTGTACCTACGCCCGGGTCTACTACGGACACAAAAATCGTGCCGGGTTTCCAGTAAGGTATCGTATCTGCAAGCAGGTACGATGCCTGTTTCATATCGAAAGCGCGAATTTCATGGTTTAAATCGTAAATGTCGAGCGTGTCGTCAACCATCTTTATTACGCCGTACATAGAACAGACAAAGCCTGTGGTAAGGCCAAAATCCGTTTGTAAAACAATATTGGGTTTGTTCATACTATAACTCCTTCTGTGATTTTCCCGATGGTGACATTATAGCCGGCAATACCCTCCGGATGATCGTATCGATCCTTCATATACGTGTTGGCAAAGCTCTCCTGGTTGAGGCCAAGCCCGATATAGCCTGTACTGCCGTTAAAAAGAATGGGCGTACCAAGCTCTGCATACCCAAAGGAACGGTCGTAGGGAATCGTACAGTCAAATGCCGTAATTCCGTCTCGTTCAAGCGTTACTTGAACCCTGTCGCCAAAGCGTATTCCCGTATTTTCAAATTCAGCGATTGAAACGGTAAGATTCAGATTTCCGAAGTTTTCAAGGACGCTTAGCACACCGCCTTTGGCATATCCTTTAGAAATCGTCGAAGCACGTACGGAAAACCTCTTTACATCGGTTATTGCGCATTCCTGCCCCAACTCTTCATAAGAAAGCGTACCGTTTGCAAGCCTTGCGGCAAAATACGCGTAAGCATCCATGCCCTTGGGCACGGCGGCGGTATCAAGCCGCCGCAATGCCTTAAGGCCGTAATTATCTGTCCAGATGGTTAAAGTGCCGTTATTTGGCGTGAGGATAATTTGATCGTCATAGGTAAGTGCCGCGCAAGGAACGTTGTCGAGTGTGCCGCTCTCTATGATCGATACATAAACGGTGCCTTTTGGGAAAAAAGCAAGCGAATTGTGCAAGAATGTGCCTGCGATCATCACGTCACCGCGCGGACATTTGTTTTCGTTAAAACACACATCAAGCGTTTGATCCACGCGTTTTATCGTTCCGATTAGCTTTGCGGCTCTCCCATCAGCGGTGCCAAAGTCCGTCTGAATAGCTATATCGTGTTGCATAATTCAGCATTGTCCTCCTTATGCTTTTTGTACGGATAACTTCCAGTCCGGGCCATAGTCGAGCTGATAATCCTTTGCAAGGTTGCCCTGGTTTTTGGCGGTCATTACATTTCCGGTCTCGGAACTGAACACAAATACCGCGCCTTTTTCAACATAGCCGAAGCTTTTTTCAAGCGGCACGTTTTGATCGAGCACCACTTGTTCGCCGCGCGATATGGTAAGGCGTACAGTAGCTCCGTATTCCATGCCGTTCTCCTTAAGCCATGTAAACGGTATGTTTGTACCTACGAGCCCGAAATGATCGGTTGCTTCTATAATCATGCCGGATACGACACCGTCTTTAACCTCGGGGTGCAGATAAGGTGCCATTACGATTTCTTCCACGGGGTATTCGGGGCCGACGCCCTCAAAATCAATCACACCCGCAGCTAGGCGTGCAGCACAGTATGCGTACACATCGCGCCCATGGAATATATGGATGTCTCGTGTGGTTGGATAGCGGTTTATAGTTTCGTCAATTTTGCGAACGGCAACAATACCGAGCTGTTCTTTTACATACGTCAATGTGCCGTTATCAGGCGTAACAACGAAACTGCCGTTTTTAAGTTTGGCCACGCAGCTTTTGCGCGCCGTGCCTACACCCGGGTCGACAACGGATACAAAAACCGTGCCTTCAGGCCAAAACGGAATGGTGTAAATCAGCGCATCGGATGCTGCAAGCACGTCAAACGGGCGGATAGCATGTGTGCAATCAAATACGGAGAGGTCCTCCGACACTTGTTGGCATACACCTTTCATGGTGGATACGGATATGTTGCCCACACCGAAGTCAGTTTGCATGACTACTGCATGTTTCATTATAAGTTTGTTCCTTTCTTGTTTACATATCGTCTTAGTGTTCCTCAGTCAAACCATTTCAAAAAGAACAACGTATCGAATACATTGGTCTTCGTGATGCCTTCTATCGATACGAAAGGGCACCACATGGTGACGGGGTACGGGTTGATGATTTTCGTGTATATGATATAAAACAGAATCGCCGCGGCGAACACGGCCGAGAACACCCGTGCGATTCTATCTGCGCGCGTAAGTTCATGCTCGGCATACCAGGTGCGTTTTTTAAGCCTGCCATACCCGCGAAGATCCATCGCGTTAGCGATGTTCTCCACCTTGCCGAACGAGGAAATAATAAGAGGTATTAACATAGCGCCCGTGTACTTGAGACGCTTGCCCAAAGAGACACGCTTGCTGCTAAGTTCCACACCGCGCATCTGCATGGAGTTTTTAATATCCATATAGCGGTGGGCAATGTCGGGAATGGTGCGATACGCAAGAGACACGATGGTGCTTACTTTGTAGGGTAACTTAAGAAAGCTCAAGCCCGAGGCAAATTCCGAGGGGGTTGTCATGAGCACAAATGAAATTACCACTAAAAAAGAAGCTGCGCGTTTTGTGAAGGTGACAAACAGATACCAGAGCGTTTCTTTTGTTATAAACACAGATTCGCTTGCGCGCCAAATAACGGTACTTGAACCGACATGAAGTAACCCTACGTCCGGTGATACGGCAAGTATCATGATCGAACCGATTATGCCTACTGTGATAAACATGAAACCGAACAGGAAAGCAAGCGGCTTGTAATTAGGCTTCATAGAGATAATGGCAGCGATAGGTACAACCATAAGCGGTAAAAGCACGCGGATATCAAAGGTTATAATCAACGCCAGAGTGAAAAGTACAAACAGCAGTACCTTCGTTCCGCCTGTCATCTTATGAAGCACCGTGTTTCCGGGTATGAAGTTGATAACGAGTTTGTTATTCACCGGCCTTCACCATCCTTTCGTGTTCGATGAAGCGGCGAATGACAAGCTCCGGTAATAGATCAAGGCGAAGTGCCAGCGTATAAAGTGATGTCTGTTTAAGGTTTGCCTTTTGAATCACATCGTCGTTTGCGAGTACGGAGAATACGCGGTCATCGGCAACAACCATGCCGTCGGCAAATGCGATTGCGCGGTCCGTATTTTCAAGCGCTAAGTGCATGTCATGCGTGATGAACAGGATTGTTATGCCCAAATCGCGGTTGAGAACGTCAATAAATTTCATGATTTCCGTATAGCTGCGGTAATCCTGCCCGGCGGATGGTTCGTCGAGTATAATCACATCGGGCTCAAGCACAAGTATGGAAGCGACGGTGATACGCTTTTTCTGCCCATAGCTGACCGTATCAACAGGCCAGTTGCGCATGGGGTATATACTGCATGCGTTAAGTGCGGCGGTAGCTTTTTCTCTTATTTCATCCTGCTTTATACCGCGTATGGTAAGTGCATATTCAACTTCTTTTTTGATGGTATCCTTTAAGAGCATTTGGTTCGGGTTTTGCATCACGTAGCCGATACGTTCGCCGATTTCCTTTATGGACATCGATTTAGCATCTTTTCCTGCGATACGGATGCTGCCTTCCCCGGGGCGAATAACGCCGCATATCAGTTTGGCTGCCGTAGATTTTCCAGCACCGTTTTTGCCGATAATCGCAATGCGCTCCCCTTTATGTATCGTGAACGAAACGTCTGATAATACGTTTTTGCCCGCGTCATATGCAAAGCTGACCCGGTCGAAGCTGATTGCCTCTTCACCTAAACGCGGCTGAGGTACCGCGGGATTGGCATTAAAGAAATCCAATAGCTTCTGCCGGTTATCTTCGGTTAATTCCAATGTATGGATGTCGCTTAAGTTCTGATTGTCGTTTACGTTGCATCCCGCGTATTTCATGGCTGTAATGTACAGCGGCTCGCGGATGCCGTAATCCATAAGAAGGGAACTCTTTAATAACTCTTCCGGTGTAGTGTCCGCCACAATTCGGCCCTCTGCCATGAGTATGACGCGATCCACCCTGCGGTGAAGAACATCCTCCAGGCGGTGCTCGATTATAATAATGGTCCTATCGTCGTCCTCGGCGAGGTTGTCAATGAGTTCAACGGCTGTTTGCCCCATCTGGGGATCAAGAGCAGCGAGCGGCTCGTCAAAGATGAATATAGTAACATCACTGCCGAGCACGCCCGCTATCGCAACTTTTTGTTTCTGACCGCCGGAGAGGTCAAACGGAACTGCGGCAATAAAATCCTGCATCCCCACCACCGACGCATGCCGAACAACAACCGGCACAATTTCGCTGCGGGGAATTGCTTCATTTTCCA
>JAEZLG010000217.1 GCA_023435855.1 Bacillota bacterium
ATCATCACGCGCCCAAGCGCTACCCCCTCTTCAGGTTTTCCCGATACTGCAGTGGCGCAAAGTGTTTCAACGATGTTTTTTAGCGGTGTTTTGCTTTGGATAAGAACATCACGCTCGCCAACCTCTAAAAAGTTTTTGGTGATATCAGAACGCGTCGTAACCCCTATGAGCTTTTTGTTCGCATCCGATACAGCAAGGGTTTTTCTCGAGTTTGAGCGCATCAACCCCCATGCCTTTCTTATGGAGGTATCCGGCGTAACGCATACGGCTTCGTCCATTTCAAGATCCATCACCTGTGTTTTGATGGTCGAAAGAAGACGCGGCTCCGGCACGTTGAAGTATTGCAGTACGAATTTGGTTTCGTTGTTTAACTCGCCAAGGCGCGCGGGTACGGCCGCCATGCCCTGCGCATTTTTCAGCGCCGCGTAAGCGATGCTTGCGCAGATGGCATCTGAATCCGGGTTTTTATGCCCGAAAACGTAAAGTTGCCCCATTTGGGTTCCTCCGATATAAGTTTATAAATATGAAAGCGGGACGTTACCGTCCGCTTTTTACCCGTTGTGATAAAAAGTTCACATGGTCAGTATACCATAAGGTAAGGCGAAACCATATGGTTTGGTAAGTGAAATTATTCCTTGTCCCGCATAGCACTTGTTGTATAATAATGGTAACAAAACGATTTCATATACGACTTCCTATTCATTTCGCATAACGCAAGTTGGAGGTATCTCATCCATGGAAAACAAAACACGCGCATGGGAACTTGTTTCTAAGATGACGCTTGCGGAAAAGGCGTCGCTGTGTTCGGGGCTAACGACATGGAACCTCAAGAGTATAGAACGCTTGGGGCTAAAGTCCGTTATGGTAACGGACGGGCCGCACGGGCTTCGCAAGCAGGACGGCATGGCCGACCATCTTGGCCTCAACAAGAGTGTCCCCTCCGTTTGCTTCCCCACCGCGAGTGCCACAGCATGCAGTTTTGACCGCGACCTCCTTTATAAAATAGGCGCTGCTATGGGCGAAGAATGCTTACAAGAGAATGTGTCTGTAATATTGGGGCCGGGTGTAAACATCAAACGCAGCCCTCTTTGCGGCAGGAATTTTGAATATTTCAGCGAGGATCCATTTTTAGCAGGCGAGCTTGGCACATCTCTCATCAACGGCGTACAGGGAAAAGGCATCGGCACATCCCTCAAACATTACGCCGCCAACAACCAGGAGTCGCGCCGCATGACCATCGACAGCGTGGTGGATGAAAGAGCGCTCCGCGAAATTTATCTTTCCGCATTTGAAACTGCCGTCAAAAAAGCGCAGCCGTGGACCGTGATGTGCAGCTACAACCGCATCGGAGGAGAATACCTTGCAGATAGCAAGCTATACTTAACCGATATACTGCGGGACGAGTGGGGCTTTGATGGCCTTGTTGTAACCGACTGGGGTGCATGCAACGACCGTGTGCAGGGTATTCGCGCGGGCTGCGACTTAGAAATGCCTTGCTCCAACGGGTATAACGACCGCAAGATTATCGAGGCTGTGGAAAGCGGCGAGCTCTCCATAGAAGAGCTCGATCTATGTGTTTCACGCATCGTGCGGCTTATACTCGACGCAATGGAAAACCTAACAGAAAGCTACACATACGATGAGAACGCGCACCATGTGCTTGCCCGAAAAGCCGCAGCGCAAAGTGCGGTGCTCTTAAAAAACGAAGAAGGTATATTGCCGATTAAGGACACGCAGAGCATTGCCGTAATAGGCCGCTTCGCAAAAGAACCTCGCTACCAGGGCGAAGGAAGCAGCCACATCAACCCCACGCGGCTTGACAGCGCGTTTAATGCGCTTACAGAGCGCGGCATCAAGTTTGATTATGCCGACGGCTACGACCTAACAAAGCCCGACGAGGTTAACGAAGAGCTCATAAAGGCTGCATGCGACGCTGCGCGCGACAAGGAAGTCGTGCTCATATTTGCAGGCCTCCCGCCTGCGTATGAAAGCGAGGGCTTTGACCGCACCAAGCTTGATATGCCTTTAAGCCATACCAAACTCATCGAGGCTGTATGCGATAAGAACCCAAACACGGTGGTTATTTTGCAGCTAGGTGCACCCGTGACGATGCCATTTGCGGACAAAGTTAAAGCCATCCTCCTCTCCTACTTAGGCGGTCAGGCGGGCGTCAGCGGCACAATAGACCTGCTGTTCGGCGACGCGAACCCGAGCGGCAAGCTCGCGGAGACATTCCCCTTGAGCTTAACCGATACACCTAGTTACTTGCACTTCCCTGGCGGCACAAAAACCGTGGAATACCGTGAAAGCATCTATGTCGGTTATCGCTATTACGATGCTGCGGGCAAGGCAGTACAATATCCGTTTGGTTACGGGCTTTCCTATACGACTTTTGAATACTCTAACCTAACATTAAGCGCACAAAGCTACAAGGGCGGCACTTTGGACGCGACATTTACTGTGACCAACACGGGGAATGTTCGCGGTGCGGAAATCGTCCAGCTTTATGTAAGCGCGAAAAACACAAAGATTTTCCGTGCCCCGCGCGAGCTTAAAGGCTTTGAAAAAGTCATGCTCGACGCGGGCGAAAGCAAAACCGTAACCATGCCCTTGAACGAAAGGAGCTTTTCCTACTACAACACGGAGGAAAAATGCTTCGCTATTGAAGGCGGCATGTATGCGGTTGAAATCGGCGCTTCGAGCCGTGATATCCGTTTGCGTGCTGACCTCGAAGTGGAGGGCGACGGCTTAGAAGTGCAACTCCTCCCTTATTACGAAAATTTTAGGGCCTACGCGCGGCCCACGGGTACAC
>JAEZLG010000235.1 GCA_023435855.1 Bacillota bacterium
CGGTGTAACTTTGGAAACGATTATCATTATCCTATTTGCTGCCGCTGTTCTGCTGATAGACTTTTTCCCTAAAAGTAAAGAGGACGGCAAAAAGGTAAACATACTCTATCTCGTGCTTTTTTCCATAGGATTGTGTGTTTTGGTACTGCACTATCTCGATGTGAAAATTCCTAGCCCCGCAGAGCCAATTAAAAAGCTCGTGGAAGCCGTATTCGGCCCGCAAAACTAAGGGGGAAATTATGAAAAAAGAAACGCTTTCTCCACTGTATGCAAAATGCATCATTATAATGTTTATCATAGGCAGTACCGTTGTACTAGGCGTGGGAACAGCAACAAAGCAGGATGCATGGATGGCGGTTATAATCGCCATGGCTTACGTTATCCCCATTATACTTATATACGGACGCCTTATGAAGCTTTACCCTGAACAGGGGCTTTACGAAATCATTGAAGCGGTAACGGGAAAGATTTTCGGTACGATCCTTATTGTTCTTTATATATGGTACGCATTCCATTTAGGGTCGCTCGTACTCAGAAATTTTGGTGAGTTCATCCATGTGAACTTGCTTCGACAAACACCGCACTCCATAATGTTGATCCTCATCATATTTACGGCTGCCTACCTTACAAAAAGCGGCCTTTTAACTATGGGAAGATTCTCCTTGTTTACTTTGGGTGTCTTAATCGTCGTAGTGATTGTTACCGTACTCGGTTCCCTCAACCAGATCGAAATCCACTTTATGCAGCCGGTACTCGCGGCGGGCGCGGGAAAGTTGTTCGAGGAAGGCTACAATATCTTCAGCTTTCCCTTGGCGGAAACGGTGCTGTTTCTCACCACCGCCTCGGCTGTGCGAAAGGAGGATAGTCCCTATAAGATATACCTTTGGAGCATATTACTTGCAGGCGTCATCCTAATAAGCGTCGTGGTACGCAATGTGCTCGTTTTAGGGCCGGAAATGGTAAGCTCCTCCTATTTTCCGTCCTTCGTTGCCGCGAGAATCATTAACATCGGAGACTTTTTCGCACGAATCGAGGGATTCATATCGATAAACTTCTTAATGAGCGGCATTTTTAAAATATCCGTCTGCCTGTTTGCAGCAACAACAGGTATCGCAAAGCTCTTGGGCATAACAAATTTTAAACGGTTTATCCTGCCCGTATCCATGCTGATGATGGCCTTTTGCGAGATCGTCTACAAAAACATTATGGATATGTTTTCATGGTTTAAAATTTATAGATTTTATGTCATTCCGTTCCAAATCATCCTGCCGTTGCTTTTGTGGGTTCTGGCGGAGATTAAGGCGAAAAAGAAAGCACAAGGCAGGCTTCCTGCAATTTGATACAAGAAGAGGCACAGGCGCGTTGACGGGGTTAAACGCGTCATGCTAAAATAATATATGTATGCAATTTTATGGGGGGGATGAGAATTGAGCTTGTTTTCTACTGCATCCTTTACAAAGTTTGAAGAAGTGAAAAGCCTACTCTGTGTGCAGGCGCACCCGGGTGAGCTTGAGTTGGCAGCGGGCGGAACGGTTTTTAAACTTACACAAAAAGGCTGCAAGGTCTTTTTTCTTACGGTAACGGATGGCAGTAAGGGCACTATGGACGCTTCGTGTTCGCCCTTAAAACTCATGGAGGTTCGCCGTAAGGAGGCTATGGAGTCAGGGCGTGCACTCGGTGTGACAGAGCAGCTTTTCTTCGACGATACCGACGGCGCCTGCCCTCCCGTGGTGGAGCTTTGCCGCAGCATCATGGCCGTTATACGTGCACTCAAGCCGCAATCTGTCCTCATCATGGACCCTTTTAGACCCTATGAATTCCATCCCGACAGAATTGCCGTAGCAAAGGCAGCCGCGCAAGCCGCATATCTTAGCCCTATGCCGCACTATCATAAGGATGTCGGCGAACCGCACGCGATTGACTCGATTGTTTTTCATACTACAAATAACGCCAACACCTTTGTAAACATCGAAGAAACAATCACAAAAAAACGTGAAGCGGTTTTTCTCAATGCAAGCCAATCGCAAGACATAGAAGAGAATATTGCATTTTACATCGACTATCTTTCGCGCGCGCATGAAAGTGTAAGTGGCTTCAAGCATTCCGAAGCGTTTTTCCAGCTACCGTCGCAGCTCATGTCGCTGCATTTTCAGGTTTGAACTCCGCTTATCCCATTTTTAGTGTATAGGAGGTTTTTTCATTGCTACCGTATCATGAGGATATCAATCAAGTACTGACGCAGCTCAACGTCGACCGCGAACAGGGGCTGAGTGGGGAAGAGGCGCTAAAACGTCTTGATTCACACGGTGAAAACAAGCTGACGGAAAAAAAGAAGGAAACGCTTCTTCAAAGATTCTTCAATCAATTTAAGGACGCGATGATCATTATCTTGCTCATAGCGGCTGCCATCTCCTTCGGTATCTCCTTGTATAATAGGGAAGAAGGCTTCGTGGAGCCTATATTGATTTTACTGATTGTCGTTTTGAATGCTGCTTTAGGCGTAGCGCAGGAAAGCAAAGCTGAGAAAGCACTCGATGCACTTAAAAAGCTATCAGCCCCACATGCGCGTGTTATTCGCGACGGAAAGGAGAGCGTAATCGACGCAGCACTTCTTGTCCCGGGCGATATCATCCACATTGAAGCAGGGGATTTCATACCGGCCGATGCGCGCTTGTTCCAATCGGCCAGCCTTAGAAGCGAAGAATCCGCGCTTACGGGGGAATCGGTACCCTCTGAAAAGGATGCTGCGTTAAGCGTAGAGGAAAACGCACCGCTTGGTGACAGACGCAACATGGTATATTCCGGCTGCAGCGTTGCTTACGGACGCGGGCGTGCAGTCGTAACCGCCACGGGCATGAATACGGAAATGGGCAAAATTGCCCATATGCTCGATGCAGAGGAAGAAGGGCAGACGCCGCTTCAGAAGAAGCTCGGCACACTCGGCAAATATATGGGAATCGCAGCGTTGGGTATCTGCGCAGTCATTTTTATCGTAGGTTTACTTGATAACATGCCTGTTATGGAGATATTCATGATATCCGTATCACTCGCGGTCGCTGCCATCCCTGAGGGAATGCCTGCTATCGTAACGATTGTGCTTGCAATCGGCGTTGAGCGAATGGTCAAGAGAAACGCAATCATACGCAAACTGCCCGCGGTAGAAACGCTCGGCAGCGCATCCGTGATTTGCTCCGATAAAACCGGCACGCTTACCCAAAACCGCATGACACTCGTGCAGGCGTTCGACGCCAATAGCGGCTTACGTGAAGAGATAAGCGATAATAACTCCGCTTCTATACGCGAACTGTTAAAATACGCTGCGCTCTGCAGCGATGGCTATGTGGAAGAAGATAACGGTGACATTCGCCACATCGGTGATCCTACCGAAACCGCGCTCGCGCATGCCGCGCACAAAAACGGCATGACACGGCAGAAGCTTGGGGAAGAATATCCGCGCCTTACTGAAATTCCTTTCGATTCCGACCGCAAGCTTATGACCACCGTAAACCGCATCGGTGGCAAAAATATGGTGATCGTGAAGGGTGCGTTTGACGTGCTTGCTGGAATTTGTATAAGTGGCGATATCACTGCCGCAAAGGCGGCTGTGGAAAGCATGAGCTCTCAAGCACTTCGCGTGCTTGCTGTTGCCTACCGTGAAACGGAGAATTTCAGCCAGACACCAACGCCCCAAGAACTTGAGCATTCTCTTACTCTCATGGGCATCGTCGGTATGATCGACCCGCCTCGCCCCGAGGTGAAGGTTGCGGTGGATATATGCAAACGCGCCGGCATTCGCCCTGTGATGATCACGGGCGATCATGTGGCGACTGCATGCGCGATTGCTGAAGATTTGGGTATTTTGAAAGAAGGCGACGAAGCGGTCAACGGCACGGAACTTGCATTAATGAGCGACGAAGAGCTTGCTTCACGCGTCGAAAACATTTCCGTATACGCCCGCGTTTCGCCTTCTGATAAAATACGAATCGTGCGTGCATGGCAAAACGATGGCCAGGTAGTCGCCATGACGGGCGATGGCGTTAATGACGCGCCAGCACTTAAGGCAGCGGATATAGGCTGTGCAATGGGCATTACAGGCACGGACGTAGCCAAAGGCGCTGCGGATATGACGCTTACAGACGACAACTTTGCAACCATTGTGGATGCGGTTCGCGAGGGCAGGAGCATTTATGACAACATCCGCAAGGCTATAGGATATCTCTTAGGCACCAATATCGGCGAGGTGCTCACGGTGTTCATCGCTATGCTGCTATGGCGCACATCGCCGCTTCTATCTATGCAGCTTCTCTGGATTAACCTCGTGACCGACAGCCTGCCTGCGATTGCGCTCGGTATGGAACCCGTGGAAGCGGATGTAATGGATCGTATGCCTAAGGCAAAAAACGAAGGCATCTTTGCCGGCGGTCTTGGTATAAAGGTCATCGTGCAGGGTGTTATGTTCTGTGCGCTTACGCTTATCGGCTTCTGGCTCGGGCAAAATATGCTGGGAGGCAGCATAGAGGAAGGCCGCACAATGGCATTTATCATACTTGCCTTTACGCAAGTGATCCACTCGTTCAATATGCGCTCTACGCACTCTCTCTTTAAGATCGGAGTCTTTACCAACAAGGCGCTTGTAAAAGCTGCAATCGTCTCAACGCTTATGATCGCAGTGATCATTTTCATCGAACCGATAGCGCGTCTGTTCGAGCTTATAATGATGCCTTGGTATATGTACCTGATCGCTGCCGGCCTTGCATTCGTACCCGTGCCTGTGATGGAGTTTACCAAGCTGTTTTTACACCGCAAAAACTCTGAAAAACAAAAGTGAACGCAAAGGTCATAGTGCCTGACGCGGGTAAGGCAAATAGAATATTAGTCATAAGCGATATCCACGGCAGTTTAGAGCTATTAAAGCGCTTGCTCCATAAAGTAGGGTTTTGCGAGAGAGATTTTCTTGTACTACTGGGTGATTACATCGAAAAGGGGCCGGAGAATCTTAAAACACTGCGCTACGTGATGGAGCTAAGCAAAAAGCCTAACGTATGCGCGCTTACCGGTAATTGCGACACCATCTGGGAAGACGTCCGCTATGAGCGCTATCATGAAAACTTATTGCGCTACATGCTTTGGCGTAAGGAGAGCGTACTCAACGAAATGTGCCTGGAGCATGGGATATTTATCCGCGACGGCATGGATAAGGCGAGCATGCAAGAAAGACTTTTAAGAGCTTATGATGCGGAGTTCACATGGTTATGTGAACTCCCGCATATTATAGACACGCCTGCGTTGACATTCGTACATGCCGGCATAACCAATGAGGATCTTGCCGCGCAGGACGCGAACGAGTGTATGATATGTAAAGCTTTCATGGAAAACGCGCCGTATTTCTCAAAATACGTTATTGTCGGGCATTGGCCCACTGTCAACTATACCGCATACACAAACGGCCTTCTATCCCATATGCCCATCATCGATAATGAAAAACGCGTTATTTCCATTGACGGCGGCAATGTTGTGAAGCGCGCGGGGCAGCTTAATTGTCTCATTTATGCTGACGGTGCATTTTCGTCCGCATTTGTTGATAACCTCCCAATCCGTACCGTGACTGCACCGCAAGCAGGCAGGGGAGAACCCGTATCCGTTACATGGATGCATAACGAGATAGATCTCTTATATAGAGGTGAAGACGATAGCGCCGTCATTCTAAAACACACGGGGCAAAGGGTACTGATTCCTAACGATTACCTTTTTGAAAAGGATGGCACGCATTTTTGCCGTGATTATACGAGCTATGTCATGCCACTCAACGTTGGTGATACAGTATCCATCGTTGAAATGCATGGAAAACGTGCGCTTGTCAAACGTAATGGTGTTCTTGGCTGGGTAAATCAAGCTTTATTAACAGTTAATTAAAAATAGTTATCAATAGTTTGTGGTATAATTCCAATAGAAAACGGAAAACCGGAGGTTGATTTAAGAAATGAAACTCAAAAAAGTGCTGGCAGCAATTATGGCGGTCATTGTCAGCGTCGGCTTGTTTGCCCCCGCCGCATATGCACTCGAATCAGGTGACCAACGCGTTACCATAGGTGCAAACCTCGATGATGCGCAGCGTGCGCAAATCTATAAGGATTTCGGCATCGAGCGCGGTACGGTAACGGAAATCATCGTGACAAACGAGAACGAGCGCGAATACCTTGAAGGCCTCGTTCCCGATGGCAAAATCGGCAACGTCGCGCTTTCGTGCGTGTACATCACTATGCTGGAGGAAGAATCCGGCCTTGCCATTACTACCAACAATATCAATTGGTGTACGGCTGACATGTACAAAAATGCACTTACAACTGCGGGCATTTCGGATGCAAAGGTCATGATCAGCGCACCGTTCCCCGTTTCGGGTACGGCAGCTTTGACGGGTATCTACAAGGCTTATGAGGATATCACGGGTGAAACGCTCAGCGACCTTGCGAAGTCCGTAGGCGCTGAAGAATTGATTACTACCGGCCAATTGGCCGAGTACATCGGCAGCGAGGATGCCACCGAGATCATCAACCAACTTAAGGGCATACTTGACCAGACCCAGAACATGACCGACGATGAGGTGCGTGAAGAGATTCGCCGCATTGCGAAGGACTATAATGTTTCCATTACCGATGCACAGGTGGATCAACTCTTAAAGCTTTGCCGCTCGCTTGAAAAACTCGACGTGAATGAACTTAAGGATAAACTCCTTTCCCTTACGGAAACCGTGCAAAAAGCCGGCAAGGTACAGGAATCCATCAGCAATTTCACAGCGGGCGTTAAGGACTTCTTCGCCTCCATCGGCACTTTCTTCTCTAATCTGTTTGGAGGGAAGAAGTAAACAAGTCAACAGGATGCATATTAGGGTGTGCGATTTGCCGCACACCCTTTTTATATTCTATATCGAACAAACGGTTGTGTTTTCTGCTGTATAGGAAGTATACTATAAGAAAACGATTGCACATCCAAGGGGAAATTCATGAAGTTGACAAAAAAGCAAGCGGCTCGTTTTTTGCTATACAGACAAGGACTTTTAGGAGAACCTATCTATAGCGGCAAAACCGGCGCACACGACTTTATCCGTGAAATCGGCGGCATACAGTTTGACCCCGTGGATGTATGCGGCAAAAATGCCGAGCTCGTGCTGCATTCACGCGTGAAGGGCTTTCAAAAAAGAGACCTCGACGAGCTTTTATATGTGGATCGGGTACTTGTCGACTACTGGGACAAATGCATGTGCATTTTGCCTGTCACCATATGGCCGTATCTAAAACGGATGAGGCTATCCTGCATGCAGGGATACTATTCGCGTCCTGAAGTAGCAGAAGGCTATGCTCCTGTCCTTGCTGCCATTCGTGAGCGCGGCGCACTGTGTTCATCGGATGTTGATATACCGCAAAGTGTTGAATGGCCTTGGGGTGTAACAGGGCTCTCGCGAGCCGCCATGGAATCGCTGTTTTACCGCGGAGAACTCATTATTCACCACAAAAAGGGAATCCGTAAGTATTATGACCTTACAGAAAACCATCTTGCTCCAAATTTACTCAGTGCGGACGATCCTAACCAAACGTTACAAGATTATCATGCATGGTATATCAAGCGCAGAATCGGAGCAGTCGGATTATTATGGAATAAACCTTCCGATGCGTTTTTAGGCATTCGTGAAATGGACGCGCAGAAGCGCAGCGACGCTTTCAAAACGCTCGAGGCGGTAGGGGAGATCCTTGCTGTCGAAGTAGAGGATATTCCAAACATTTTATATATGCGAAAAGAAGAACTCAATTCTCTTGATGCCGCCCTAAGCGAAACACAATACAAGGAACGAATGGAATTTATTGCGCCGCTTGACAGCCTACTTTGGGATAGAAAACTTATAGAGGCTATTTTTTGTTTTTATTAGCGCTGGGAGATCTACACGCCTGAAACAAAGCGCAAATTCGGTTATTATGTGCTTCCGCTTCTATACGGTGAGGATTTTATCGGTCGTGTAGAAGTCGTCAACGACCGCAAGAACAAGCGTCTACTCGTGAAAAATGTCTGGTTTGAAAAGGGCAAAAAACTTCCCAAACGCTCGTTCCGTACGTATATCACAAATTTTGCTGCTTGGAACAACTGCGAGGATATCGTATACGAGCCTGGAAGCGGTATACAATAACATGCAAAAGGGCTGCGCAGCAGCCCTTTTTAACTTTACTTTTAATTTTTTTTACCTGTCAGCATTAGTTCAACGCGTTCACCGACCTGTGAAAACGGGCAGGAAATGCGCTCCAAAACGGGGTGATGATAAAACACGCAGGTATCCTTGCCATATAAAAATTCCTTACCGGTCTCCGACCAGATGATGATGCGCTTATTAGACCTAGAGGCGATGGCAAGTCCCAGTTCCGTATGTGTGCCGCAACCGCCGGGCAATAGTAAAACCACCAGTTCCGCATCGCAAACGGCACGAACTTCGTTCAGAGATACCGAGGTTATTACTTCTTCGCCGCTTTCGCGTACATCTCCATGCGTTGTCCAATCATAGGTGACCAAATGGCCGAGTTTGGACAAATGATCAATCAGTTTTTTTGCAAGCTCTTTGTTTTCAAGTCCGCTTGCCACATAAAATCTCATACTGTTTCACCTCGAAACGCAGGGCCGGGATCGCCTTCGCGCCAATGTTTTCTGCAAAGTCCCACATATTTATCACTAGCGCCCAGAACTACCTGCTCTCCAACCTTCGTAATGCCGCCCTTGCCATCAAGCCGTGCATTGCAGATAGCCTTCTTACCGCACCAGCATATGGTCTTTACTTCCTCAATAGTATCCGCCCATGCCATAAGCCAATGGCTTCCGGAAAAAAAGTTACCTTGAAAATCAGCCCGCAGCCCATAGCATATGACGGGCACGTTGTAATTATCCACGAGTTCTAATAGAAATTCAACGTCGGATTTTGAAAGGAACTGTGCTTCGTCTACGATAATGCAATCGTACTCATTACGCCTGATCGCATCGAAATCCATTTCGTTGAAAAGTACGCATTCATCTTGTAACCCGCTTCGCGATTTCATGGTATGCACACCATCGCGCGTGTCGATAGCGGGCTTTACAAGGAGCGCTCTTTGGCCCTGTTCACCGTAATTGTACTTTACCATAATGGCGTTTGCGGTTTTGCTGGAACTCATAGCTCCGTAACGAAAATATAGTTTTGCCATAATTACTCCATCGTTCTCAAGCTCAACGGCTGCCTTGATCGTAGGGGATACCTTCCGCCTTCGGAGCCTGCGAGTTCTTTGAAGTAAAGGCAAGCACGATGAGCGTTGCAATGTAAGGGACCATTTTGTAGATATCGCTCGGAATCTCAAGTGCTGCAAGTACTGCAATGCCCGAGTATGCCGCTGCTATGGTCTTCATAAGACCAAAGAACAAAGAAGCATAAAGTATGCGCATCGGCTTCCATTGACCGAAAATCAGCACAGCAAGCGCGAGGAAGCCGTAACCTGCAACCGTTGCGTTGAAGTTTGTGGTAGTAGGTACAATAAAAACCAAGCCACCCAAACCCGCCAGCGCGCCGGAGATTACGACGCCCGAATAACGCATCTTATATACATTGATGCCTACGGAATCAGCAGCTTGCGGGTGCTCACCGCATGCGCGAAGACGTAGACCGAAGCGCGTTTTATAAAGCACGATCCATGAAACTACCAAAATGAGAATGCCGATATAGGTGGTGATGTAGGTGTTTTTGAAAAGCACATCGCCGATAAGGGGTATTTTCGTCAGCAGCGGCACTTCAGAAATTAAAAATGTATTTTTGAACATGATTTGCTGCACGCCGTTATCCTGTATCATGCGTGCGACGTAAATAGCAAACGCAGGCGCAAACATGTTGAGCGCCGTGCCGCTTATGGTTTGATCAGCCTTCATATTGATGGAAGCATAAGCATGGAGCAGGGAGAACAGCGCACCCGAAGCCATAGCGATGATCACCGCCAATATCAGCAGCAACTGCCCGCTCATGTAGGCTTCTAGCTGGTTAATAAAGAAAATGCTCGAAAACGCGCCCATGATCATAATACCGTCAAGGGCAATGTTGATGATACCGCTTCTCTCGGAGAACATGCCGCCAAGGGCAACGATCAAAAGAGGAACGGAGAAAATCAGCGTTTTGTTGAGAAGAAAATATAAAACATCCATTTATTTTTCCTCCGATGCGCCTGTCGCGTCAGATTGATTGGATTTACGCTTAAACCCGCCAGAGATTAGTTTAGCAATGACTTCCCTGAACAAAAGGCTAAATGCGCTGAAGTAGATGATGGCGGCTATGATGATATCGATGATTTCCGGCACAAAATTAAGCCGCTGCATATAATCGCCGCCCACCGTGATATAGGAAATGAACAGAGCGGCAAAAACGATTCCGATGGGGTTAGATAGCCCTAAAAGTGCTACCGGTATGCCTGAAAAGCCCTCTGCAGCAAGCACATCTACCACCTTAATGCGGCGCCCGCTCGGTCCGCTCAGGTACAAAAGTGCACCGCCCAAGCCTGCCAGCATACCTGCAATGACCATAGAAAGCACGATGCTCTTTTTTTCATTGATGCCCGCATAACGGCTTGCATACCGATTATAGCCGCATGCCTTCAATTCATAGCCGAATGTGGTTTTGTTTAAGATGATATAAATCACGATAGCAGCAGCTATCGCGTTTTAAATGCCGCTGTTGAGCGTAGAAATATCCTTTGTTGTACCGATCGAATTGAAAAAGATATTGTCAAGACCGCCTCTTGGGAGGACAGCGGTTTCCGCTACATTTGCGGATAATGCTTTGAGAGAATCGTAGATGTTCTTTTTTACAAGGTAGTTTACGCCATATAAGCCGATATAGTTGAACATGATACAGGAAATAACTTCATTCACGTTCAAGTAGGCTTTAAATACGCCCGGAACAACTGCCCAAAGTCCTCCGGCAATCGTACCACATACAACCGCAACGATCCAATGCCATGGGGCGGGGAGGAATGTCCATTTTACACCGATAAAAATTGCGACAAACGCACCCGTTAAAAACTGACCCGGTGCACCGATGTTAAAAAGGCCGGTTTTAAATGCGAAGCCCACGGACAGACCCGTTAGGATAATAGGGGTAGCAAAGTAAAATACCTGTCCCATACCTTTTGCGCCGCCCGAAAAGCCGCCGCGGAATATGTACCCGAGACCTGATAACGATTCACCGGGGTTGCTGATCAACAAAATCAGAAATCCGAACAGAAGACCTACCAAAATGGAAGCTATGGAGGCCGTGGCGCTGGCAACGCCTTTTCTCATGAAAATATTTTCTTTTTTCATACCGCGTTGCTCCTTTTAGAACCGGCCATGTAAAGGCCCAGCTCCTGCACTGTGATCTCCTTTGGGTTTAGATCGGCAACAAGTTCGCCCTCATATATAACAAGTATACGGTCGCTTACATCCATCACCTCATCGAGTTCCAAGGAGATAAGAAGCACGGCTTTGCCTTCATCGCGCTGCGCAATAAGCTGCTTGTGAATGTATTCGATCGCGCCAACGTCCAAACCTCGTGTAGGCTGCACAGCTACCAGAAGATCCGGGTCAAAGTCAATTTCTCGCGCAACAATTGCCTTTTGCTGGTTGCCGCCCGACATGGAGCGAGCGGTTGTGATTGCACCTTGTCCGCTGCTGATATCAAATTTGTCTATGAGGTAATCGGCATACTTG
>JAEZLG010000242.1 GCA_023435855.1 Bacillota bacterium
GCCTTGTGTACTCGAGCGTGAGGTGGCGGTCGAACTTCCACCACATGCCGTCGAGTATCTCATAGAAATTGTGCGGGTTATGGCCTTTGATGGAAAGGCCGCGCGCTAAGGCGCTGTAGATGTGCGAATGCGCGTTGATAAATGCGGGCATGATGACCTGCCCGCGCGCGTCGATAAACTTAGCGTCCGGGTAGCGGCTGACAAGCGCTTTGGTTTCGCCCACGTCGGCTATCTTTTCTCCCTCAACGGCCACCGCACCGTTTTCTAAATACGATAGCGCGTCGTCGCGCGTGATGAGCCTTCCGTTTCCGATAATATACATAGCGGCACCCCTTCATAAATTTGATATGGTTTAGTATTGCACACTTTAGAAAACTCGAGATACAAAAAACGCGCAGCCGGAACCTTTATTTAGATAAAGGAATTCGGGCCCGCGCGCGAAGCACTTCCTTACAGCCGGTTAAAAACATGCTTGCTTACTATTCTGCAAGTATATTGTAGCATCCCTTCACTGCAATTTCAATGCCCATTTCCATAAAAACTTTTAGATTACAAAAAAATTTATGAGATAGCTCTTGAATTTGCTCCATGTTGTGCTATATTAGTATTGGCACCAAAAAATTTTTTGGGGGGAAGCACATGCACAAGGCGACACAGGAGCTTTTGGAGCGTGTAGCAAAAGCAGTTGCGGCTCAGTTCGGCTCAAACTGCGAGGTTGTTTTGCACGATCTTACGGCAAAGGACCCTGAAAACACCATCGTGGCTATCGAAAACGGGCATGTATCCAATCGCAAGATCGGTACCGGCTCGTCGCAAGTTGCACTCGAAACGCTCGAGTCGATCCGCGAGGGAAAAAAGGAATTTCACGATCATTTCGACTATCTTACCAAAACGCGCGATGGCCGCATACTACGTTCAAGCACCGTTTATATTAAAGACGAAAAGGGAAAGCCCGAAGGCATTCTTTCCATCAACTACGATCTTACGCAGCTGATGATGGCGGAATCCGCCATTGCCAGGCTCGTATCAAACGGCCACAGCGAGGAACCGCAGCGCATACCGACAAACGTCAACGAGCTTTTAGACGATCTGTTGGAGCAATCGGTACGTCTTGTGGGCAAGCCCGTGGCCATGATGAACAAAGATGAGAAGGTAAAGGCAATCGCCTTCCTAAACGAAGCCGGGGCGATGCTCATTACAAAGAGCGGCGATAAAATCGCCAAACATTTCGGCATCAGCAAATACACGCTGTATTCGTACCTTGATTCCACGTCCTCCGACTCCGGCAAAGCCGCTGCCACGGACGGGCAGAACTGATATACATTAAAAAACACCGCGGCTCAAAACAAAGAAAGGAACATAAACGAACAATGGATTTCGCAGCGATCAAAAAGGCGGCGGAAGGCTACCTTCCCCAAATGACCAAGTTTTTGCGCGACCTCATTGCCATCCCCAGCGAAAGCTGTGACGAGGAGGGCGTAATCAAGCGCACCATCGAAGAAATGAAGGCGCTCGGCTTTGATAAGGCTGAAATCGATAAGCAGGGAAACGCTCTCGGCTTCATGGGCCATGGCAAAAAGATTATCGCATTTGACGGACATATCGACACCGTTGGTATTGGCAACCGCAGCAACTGGAAGTTTGATCCCTACGAAGGTTTTGAGTCCGACACCGAAATCGGCGGCCGCGGCGGCTCCGATCAAGAAGGCGGCGTGGTTTCCGCCGTGTACGGCGCGAAGATTATGAAGGACTTGAACCTTATCCCCGACGACGTTACCGTTCTTGTTGCCGCAACCGTGCAGGAAGAAGACTGCGACGGCCTTTGCTGGCAGTACATCCATAACGAAGATAAAATCACTCCCGAATTCGTGGTTTCCACCGAGCCCACAGACGGCGGCATCTATCGCGGTCATCGCGGCCGTATGGAGATTCGCGTTGACGTGCAGGGCGTTTCCTGCCACGGCTCCGCACCTGAGCGCGGCGACAACGCCATTTACAAAATGGCTGAAATTCTTCTTGACGTCAAAGCTCTCAATGCAAACGACTGCACGGAGAACGACGAGATTAAGGGCCTTGTGAAGATGCTCGATCCGAAGTTTAACCCCGAGCATTACGAAGACGCGCGCTTCTTGGGCCGCGGCACCGTTACCACTTCGGAAATTTTCTTCACTTCCCCGAGCCGCTGCGCAGTAGCGGATTCCTGCTCGATTTCCCTTGATCGCCGCATGACTGCGGGCGAAACCTGGGATTCCTGCCTCAAAGAAATCGAAGACCTGCCTGCATGCAAGAAGCACAATGCTAAGGTAAGCATGTATATGTACGACCGTCCCGCATGGACCGGGCTCGTATATGAGACGGAATGCTACTTCCCCACATGGATCAACAAGGAAACCGCACCCCATGTGCAGGCCTTGGTGGATGCGCATAAGGCGCTTTACGGCGACGAGCGCATCGGCGACGCAGCCTCTATGCACCTTCGTAAGCGTCCGCTTACCGACAAGTGGACATTCTCGACCAACGGCGTTTCCATCCAAGGACGCTACGGTATCCCCTGCGTAGGCTTTGGCCCCGGTGCCGAGTCGCAGGCACATGCTCCCAATGAGGTTATCTGGAAGCAGGATCTTGCGACCTGTGCAGCCGTTTACGCTGCCGTTCCCGGCCTTTACAAGGGCAAAAGCGGCGAGGACGTGGTACAGTTCCGTGCGGGCAAGACCAACAACGATATCAAGTAAGACCTCCCGTTTATTCAAATAAATAATACTTAGGAGATCAACATGAGCAACGTAAAAAAGTATACCGACAAGCTCGATAAGCTCAATTTCAAAGACATGTACGAAGGCGACTTCTTCCTTACTTGGGAAAAAAGCCGCGAAGAACTCGAAGCCGTGTTCACCGTGGCCGACGCTCTGCGTCACCTCCGCGAGAACAACGTTTCGACCAAGATATTTGACAGCGGTCTCGGCATAAGCCTTTTCCGTGACAATTCCACCCGTACCCGCTTCTCGTATGCATCAGCATGCAACCTCCTCGGTCTTGAAGTGCAGGATCTTGATGAGGGCAAGAGCCAGATCGCTCACGGTGAGACCGTGCGTGAGACCGCCAACATGATTTCTTTCATGGCGGACGTAATCGGCATCCGCGACGATATGTACATCGGCAAGGGCAACACCTACATGCACGAGGTCGTGGACGCGGTGACCGCGGGCAATAAGGACGGCGTGCTCGAGCAGAAGCCAACCCTTGTGAACCTCCAGTGCGACATCGACCATCCCACCCAGAGCATGGCAGACGCACTGCACCTCATCAACCTTTTCGGCGGTGTTGAGAACCTTAAGGGCAAAAAGATTGCCATGACATGGGCGTATTCTCCGAGCTACGGCAAGCCCCTTTCGGTGCCCCAGGGCATCATCGGCCTCATGACCCGCCTCGGTATGGACGTGACATTGGCATATCCCGAGGGCTACGAAGTGATGGACGAAGTCGTTGAGGTTGCCAAGAAGAACGCGGCCGAGCAGGGCGGCAAATTTGAAATCACCAACTCCATGGCGGAAGCGTTTAAGGACGCAGATGTCGTATACCCCAAGAGCTGGGCTCCCTTCAAAGCGATGGAAGAGCGCACCGAGCTTTACGGTAACGGCGATTTTGACGGCATCAAAGCGCTTGAAAAACGCCTGCTTGCGCAGAACGCCGAGCATAAGGACTGGGAATGCACCGAAGAGATGATGAAGCTCACCAAGGGCGGCAATGCCATGTACATGCACTGCCTGCCTGCCGACATCACCGACATCTCCTGTAAAGAAGGCGAAGTGGCCGCAAGCGTGTTCGATCGCTACCGCGACCCCCTCTATAAGGAAGCTTCTTATAAGCCCTACATCATCGCAGCCATGATCTTCTTGGCAAAGGTCAAGGATCCCGCTGCTAAATTGAAAGAGCTTGAGGCGAAATCAACCAAGAGACACGACGTATAAACTAATACCGGACCGGATTTATAAAAGACCACGCGTTTAACGCGTGGTCTTTTGAACTTCTCAGAACAAAAGCTTGGGCGGCATGCTATTTTAGGTCTTTGTTTTTAAACTTCACAAATGTTCCGAACAGCAGTAATACGGTAAGCGCAATTGTAATGACGACGTATATGGGGTCGAGATATTCTGCGATAAGATCTGCGGAGCTGAAGTAGTTAAACGGCGTGATTAGCTTTAATAGACCGGGATTTTCGAGCATGTTATAAACCACGCCTAAAATGAAAGCGTACAGGAATACAAGGTTGCCATACAATGTTCCCTTTTCGGGCCTCTCGGCCATCGAAGCAAAGAAAGCAGAAACTGCAAGAAACAATGCACCGATGAAAAATACCGTCAGCACGCAAAGCCAAATCACACCGGTTATGGTTTCAGATGTATTCAAATAATCGACCGCCATCATGGCAAATAGACCGTTGAAAGCGCATAACAGCATCAGATAGAGGTATGCGGATGCGAGCTTCATAGAAAGAATGTGCGACCGTGAGCGCGGCTTCGTAAACACAAACTCATACGTCTTATCAACCGAATCCCTTGTGACGGCTGACGCACCCAAATGTACGGCATAAATGACGGTGCATATGAGCACGTAATAGAATAGCAGTACCGTGTACCCTGCAAGCGTACCTATATCTATGCCAACTGCACCCATTACCGCCAGTACGATTCGCGGGAAGGACGCGACAAGTTCCGTCATGCTGCCGCTTTCAGTGTAGCTCTCGAATTTAATAATACCCGCAAAGCACAGCAAAAACAGTCCGATCAGCCAGAACAGAAAAGGTTTTAATCCGACGCGCAATTCACGCTTAAAGATATTCATGGATATACCCCCCTTATATGGCTCTTGTATCGCTTTTGCAGTACTTTACGTACGACACGGTGACACAGACTACGCTGACAAGTGCAGCTGCAACAACATATTTGGTTTCAAACCTACCACTAGAGAATACATCCGCAGGACTAAAGTAGGTAAGCGGTGAGATGTATAATAGAATGTCTTCTTTGGTAAGCGAATGAAGTGCCATTAATAAGAAGCCGGCAAATCCAAACGCCGTTGCCATGCCGGAGACCGACCGAATCTTTTGCGCCAATGTGGCGTAAAGAATTCCGATGGACAAGAATACCAGTTGCAAAAAGAACAGCGATGACGATGCTAGTATAACCTTGCCCATTCCTAAACCAGTCTCGCCGTGTGCGGTATATGCGATCACTGTGGCGGCGACGAAGAGGATATTGGTTAGGACGATATATAGTAGGCAGCAAAGCAGCTTGGAGATGAGTACTTGGCTTCGTTCTACCGGTTTTACGAGCAGAAAATCCACACACTTAGAACGCTTTTCCCTTGAAAAAGACGACAGCGCAAACGAAACTGCCATGATTGCACCTACGAGCCCGATGTACGTGTAGATAAACTGAAAAAAACCGTTGAATGTGAACATAGTGTCTACCGAAACGCCAAATGCCGCAGCAAACGCGGGTGGCAGGTTTTCAAGCGCCTTTTCTACTGCACCGCGGCTCTTCATAAAAGCGTCATAGAAGGTGGTTAAGAAAACAGAGAACATGGCTAAGATGCTTAGGGTCCAAATGAAAAAGCTCTTTAGCTGTGTTTTACATTCAAACCAAAAAATATTCATGCTTGCACCTCCTTAACCAACGTAGTGGTGCATAAAGATATCTTCGAGCGACGGTTCCGTTACGTCGACATTGTCGAGAGGATATTTAGCGATTTCCTCAAGCAACCGGTTCACATTGCCTTTGTAGATAAAGCATATGTCGCTGCCGTTAACCTCGACA
>JAEZLG010000257.1 GCA_023435855.1 Bacillota bacterium
GCCTGATCCCAACGCAACGCCTGATCCCAACGCAACGCCTGATCCCAACGCAACACCCAATCCCGAAGCTACACCGCCTAGCGAAGATGATGGTGAAGGAATTGATATAGTAGTTATCAGCGTAGGATATGAGCGGGTGCAGGAGGCAAGGGCACTTGGCGTAACCCCCGGAAAACTTAATCTGGTGCAAAAACTGCAGGCAAGCACTGCGGATGAATCAGATTATGCTACGGAAGAGTGGATAAATAAATCTGTGCAGCAGATTCAAGCTGAAACGAAGGCGAACAGGAAGGCCAACAAAGCCGGACTCCCGGCTGAAACACCGGCGCTTGAAGAAGACGGCACATCCGTGAATGAAACCGAGAATGAAGCTGATGATAGTTCGGTAACTACGCAAACCGAACAAGATAAGAAGAAAAATAATGGCAACGGAAATAACAACGGATCCGGCAACAATTCCGGAAAAGCTAAAGGGAAATCCGGCGGAAATTCCAACGGAAATTCGAACGGGAATAACGGAAACCCCAAAGGCAAAAAATAACTGAAAAGCAACCTGTGAAGGGTATTTACCACAAACTAAAGACTGCATCAAAGGATTAAACCTTTCGTGCAGTCTTTGTTTTTAACTTATACTTTACACCTCAACACCGTATTGGAAAAATGATAAACGCAGTGTATCATTGCTTTATAAATCACAAGAAGGCGGTGACTTTATGGAAATAAGAAAAATGTCAATTGATGATTATGAAGAAGTATACAAGTTGTGGATAGCAACGCCGGGAATGGGATTAAATGATATAGATGATTCTAGAGAAGGCATTGATCAATATCTCAAGAGAAACCCGAATACATGCTTTGTTGCAATAGAATCCGGCAAAATTGCAGGCGTTATTTTGTCCGGGCATGATGGCAGGCGCGGCTATATACACCACACAGCAGTTTCGATTGCGCACAGAAACAAAGGCATCGGCTCACTTTTGGTTGACAATACATTAAAGGCTTTGAAATCCGAGGGTATTCATAAGGTTGCGCTTGTTGTATTTCGCACGAATGAGATTGGCAATACATTTTGGGAATATAAAGGGTTCAGCGAGAGATTGGATTTGGTTTACAGAAATATACCCCTAAAAGAACTAAAAAGGATTGATACATAGATTTCGGATTTGCATAGTGCATGTTTCGCTTTTGCTGATAACGGTATAGGAAAAATTGCGTCACGGTGGATTATATAGATACGGAGCATATATCAAAATTAAGGTGGGGCACAGCTTATGAAATCGGGAATCATTGCAAAAGGAATGTGGGTGGTTTTTTCACCAAGTTTTCGCAAACATCTTCAGCTGCTCGGCAGCGCGCCGGATGAACGCAGCGAACTCATGAAAAAAGCAAAACGAATATATTATGGGATTGTCAGCAAAATTCCCGAGTATGGGAAAAACGATATACTATTTACCACAATTCTAAGCGCAGCTATGTTGGCATCGGTTTATATTTGTATGGACAAGAAACCTTCGGTTGGGGAGCTGACTTCCTATTATGAAGCGGCTAATAATGACAGCATTGTGATGCAGATTATTCTGAAGCGCACAAACATTTTTTCAGAGGAATATCAAAAAAAGCTGATAGCTGATGCGAAAAAAAGCCAACATGCAACAAATCCCTATACTTGGAGATTTAAGTTCTTAGCCGGCGCGACACCGGATAGTTATGCTATGTTATTTGACAAATGCGGAATCTATAATCTTATGAAGGACTTGGGCATATCTGAAATCACGCCTGCAATGTGCGCCTATGATTATGGTATGGCCAAAATCACAAATACCGTTTTCATGAGGGAATATACACTGGCGAGCGGCGGCGCTGTTTGTGATTGTCATTATCAAAAGAAGAATTAATGTGCTTTGATTCCTGCAGCAAGCGCTGTGGCCCTACAGCCCGTGTTCCCGGTAAAGCGCTAAGAGGCTTCCGTCAGCTTTCATTTCGCTGAGCATGAGGTTGAAAAGCTGTATGAAAGCGGGGGAATCTGTAGAAACGGCCATGGCGTATTCCACGTTACCAAGCACTGCAGGAGAAACGGAAAACGTATAACTTTCACGATACATATTCATGTAGAGATCTGTCATCACGGCTGCGCCGATTGTGCCGTTTTGGAGTGCCGTGAGTAGATCGTCGTAGGATGCAAATGTTTTTATCGCAATACCGTCGCTCGGATGCGCCTCAACATACGCTGTAAGAAGCTTTTGACCTGCGGAGGGCAGTTTGTCGCCGGAGGAGGAACTCATCCACGGGGAGGCTTGTATGCAGCCTACGGTGATGTTGTGGATGGGGTCAGACTCCATACCCTCTCTCACTAAAAAACGCGCGGGTTCCTGATAATAGGCATCGGAATACAGGTACTTAGGGGAGGCGTCTTTTTCTAAAAGCGCAATTGCAGCATCTATGGATGCATCATCCAGGCGCGCGCCTGCGGTTGCGCTCGATACGGTTACGAGCTTGACGGCGCTTTCGCCGGGCAGATGGGGCAGCATGCGTTTGGCTAAAAGTTGCGCGAGCGCTACCTCAATACCCTCGCCGTCGTCGCTAAGCTTCGGAACATCCTCGCGGATGCCCACGCGTAATATGCCGCGATCCTCTACGCTTTGAATCTCCAAACTCGACATCAGCTGCGGTTCGGGGCGTGACACAACAATCAGCACGATGATAAGCGCAAGGATACCCGCACCGATCAATATCGTGCGCCAAAGCATGCCTTCGTCACCCACGAGCGTAATGCGTTTATGCCGCGCGGGGGGCTTTATTTTCACGCGTGGTGGCCGTCTCGTTCTCATGTACATGATTATCGCCCAAGCCCCCTTGCGTTGACAAGTAAACAAGAATCAGCGTATAATGAAAAGCCGATTACCGGATGAAAAACAGCCCATTTAGGGCATACAGAGGGTCATTGCATATGAGAAATTTAACGTCCGCCGAGCTTCGTGAAATGTATCTTGCCTTCTTTAAGAGCAAGGGACATGCCGTTATTCCTTCCGCGTCGCTCATCCCCGAAAACGATCCGACGGTACTGTTCACCACCGCAGGCATGCATCCGCTTGTCCCATATCTCATGGGGGCTACGCACCCCGCCGGCAAGCGCCTTGTGGACGTGCAAAAATGCGTGCGCACCGGCGATATCGATGAGGTCGGGGACGCATCCCATCTCACCTTTTTTGAGATGTTGGGCAATTGGTCGCTCGGCGACTACTTTAAAAAAGAAAGCATCGCTTTTTCATGGGAGTTTTTGACCGATGAGAAATATCTCGGCATCCCCAAGGATAAGCTATATTTCACCTGTTTTGCAGGCGACGCCGATGCGCCGCGTGACACCGTAGCGCACGACTGTTGGATGGAGCATGGTGTAGAGGATAGCCACATCTTCTACCTAGAAAAGCGCTATAACTGGTGGGGACCTGCCGGAATGACCGGCCCCTGCGGACCCGATACCGAGATTTTTTACGACACGGGTAAAGAAAAATGCTCACAAGGCTGCAATCCTTCCTGTTCGTGCGGCAAGTATCTCGAAATTTGGAACAACGTGTTCATGGAATATAACAAGGTAGGCGAAGGCCAATTCGTACCGTTAAAGCAGAAAAATGTGGATACGGGCATGGGCCTTGAGCGAACCGTCGCTACCTTGCAAGGTGCTGAGAGCACATACGATATCGATGCTTTTGTGCCTATTCTTGCGGCGATTTCCCGTTTAAGCGGCAAAAACTATAAAGACAGCCCCGAGACTGTGAGGGCGTTTCGCATCGTTGCAGATCATATCCGCTGCGCAACCTTCATGTTGGGCGACCCACGCGGTATCACGCCCTCTAACATCGATCAGGGCTATATCTTAAGGCGTCTGATCCGCCGCGCCATCCGTTACGCGATGCAGCTTGGCATGCCCGAAAACAACCTCAGCGTCGTGGCGGAGGCGATTATTGCGCAGTACGGCGGCTTCTATACGGAGCTTTTAGACAACAAGCAGAAGATTCTCGAAGAGCTTTCCCGCGAAGAAGTCCGCTTCCAGCGCACGCTCAAAAACGGCATGCGGGAATTTGAACGCGAAAAAGCGCGCTTTTCGGACGGTCGCATCGACGGGCCGAGCGCTTTCCGCTTATACGACACCTTCGGCTTCCCCATCGAGTTTACGGAGGAGATGGCGAAGGAAAACGGTCTCACCGTAGACGTTGAGGGCTTCCATAAGGCGTTTGAAGAGCACCAGCTTAAATCGCAGGCGGGCGCCGAGCAGCGCTTCAAGGGCGGACTTGCCGATACAGGCGAGCAGACCGCAAGGCTCCATACAGCAACACATCTGCTGCAGGCAGCACTTCGGGATGTGCTCGGTACGGGCGTTATGCAGCGCGGCTCCAACATCACCGCCGAACGTTTGCGCTTTGATTTCAGCTTTGAGCGTAAGATGACCGATGAGGAAGTCAAAGAGGTGGAGCGTCTTGTCAATGTTGCCATTGATGCCGATGTTCCGGTTGTCTGCGAGGAAATGAGCGTGGACGAGGCTAAGGGCTCCGGCGCTATAGGACTATTCGGTGACAAATACGGCGAACGCGTAAAGGTGTATTCCATGCCCGGTTTCAGCAAGGAAATCTGCGGCGGACCGCACGCGAGCCATACCGGTGAGCTCGGCAAATTCATCATCAAAAAAGAAGAAGCCTCAAGTGCAGGCGTACGCCGCATCAAGGCAGTCTTGGAAAACTGACAAATAAGATAAAGTTTTATTGAAGCAAGTGATCTCAAATGTCACTTGCTTTGATAAACATGGGGGGCGCTATGAAAAAGCAGGGGGAGCTTTTCACGTATGATTGGCAGATCGACGGCGACGACGCGCTGTTTTGTGCCGATTTAGCATTGTACGATCATGCACCGGACCCTGTTTATAGCGTTTTATTGTACATAAACTGCGCCGCTAAAACTCCCGGTAAGGCTTTTGATAGCGGCATGGTGAAAAGGGCGGAGAACGTTTTAAAAAAGTGCCTGAAGGCAACAGCACCGCTGTACGCGGGGTATATACGCACGTTTGATGCCATACAGTTTTATTTCTATGCTTCTGAAGAAGAACAACTTGAAGCGGTCGAAAAAATAGCCTTAAAGGAGCGCGTTCTTTACTGCCGCGCAGGTATGCAAAAAGAGCCGGAATGGCAAACATATTTTAGGCTGTTATACCCGGATGCTGCTAAACTTCAGACCGAGCAGAATCGCCATCATATTGCCCTATTAAAAAAGCACGGCGATAACCTCGCCGCACCCCGTCGCGTGCGCGTCCACCTGTTCTTTCCATCCGAGCCCATCGTGAATTACTTTTGCGACGAAGCGCTCAAGCTTGGTTTTGCTGTGGGGCAACAGGAATTTGTGCCCGAGTTTGAAAACCCTTATGGTGTAGCGCTCCATAGGATTTCGGCGCTTGATAAAAAGGAGCTTGATCACCTCACTACCGAGATTATTCATCTCGCAGAGGGCTTTGAGGGAATGCTCAAGGACTGGGATTGCCAGATCATCCCCAAAAAACCGGTATTCTGATAACAATTTGAGAATTTGGTTATAGTCTAGCAGCGGGATGATTTCATCCCGCTGCATTTTAAACGCATATCAGCAACCGATTGGTACGTAAGAGCAGGTTACTCTTCCGGTTCATCGGGAGGTTCCCTTAACGCTCCGTCTTTGTTTTTTTGCTTTTCCTCATCCCGCTTTTTTAAATACCTGTTGACGGCTACACCGGCCAATAAGCCTACCAAGCCGAATATAAGCGGTACCGAGTCCGCACCGTTGAAGGCAGAACCTATGAACATAAACAGAAGCGCACACACCACCATGATAAAAACGTCGCGTGCGCGGTCGCTCGGCCGCGGCGGAGCCTTTTTATCGAGTTTTTTAACAGGTGCGTGCAGCTCACATATTTCGCTTTCGCCAAGCTTACTGTAGACTTCGACCTCCGCTGTGCCACGGTGGCCGTAACCGGAGCGGAAGAACCATTTTTCGTAGATTTCCGTCCAGCGGTTTCTAACCGCTTCAGGCGTAGCGCCTTCGCATTTAAATACGGCGAAAAGCCCGCCTTGAATTACGATGACTTCCATGCCTTCGGGAGGTTCCGCATCCGTTTGCGTGCAGACGTAAAAATCGAATCCGACTTTTGAAAAATCCGCGCTCACACCCAAAATGGGAGAACCGTTTGCAAAGCTTTCGAGCGTAAGAATGCGGCCGTCGTCGTGAAGCTCTTTCCAAAATGCAGCCGCGAGATCTTGCCGTTCCTGTATTTTGCCGCGTATTTCACACTTAAAGCCCACGGCGCGAATGTCGGGCTTGTCGAGGAGCGTGTATTCGATTTCGCTTCGAAGCTTTTCCAAATTCGCATCTCCTTTTTTCGTAAGATGTGTTCGTGTTTATTATAGCACAACAGTGCGAAAATCGTAGCTTTTTGCGCATCGGAATATTGAAAGAAAAAACGCGTCGTGATATGCTAACATGTATGAATAAACAAGGAATTTTGGTGGTTAACGCCTTTATCTCAACCCCCGGTTTTTCGGATGCTTATGAGAGGCTTGGCCTGGCAGCCCGGCGCAACGGCGTTACACTTAGTTTAAAAACAAATGCAGAGCTTGTGTTTGACGCCGCGAACGGGCGTCTTTTAAATGCGAAGCTGCCGGATTTTGCCATATTCTGGGATAAAGATGTTCGCCTTGCACTTCAGCTTGAAGCAGCAGGCGTACGGCTTTACAACAGCGCCCACGCGATCGCACTTTGCGATGATAAGGCGCTCACCCATATTGCACTTCAAAAAGCACGCATTTCCATGCCGAAGACCGTTGTCGCACCCTTTACGTATCCCAAAGCGGGCTACGGCGATTTTACTTTTTTGCACGAAGCGGAAAAGCTTTTCTCCTATCCCATGGTGGTGAAGGAGGTTTTCGGCTCCTACGGTAAACAGGTATATCTGGCGCAAAACGCGGAAGAAGTTAAGGCGATCCTAAAGAAAACCGGCGACAAACCCGTTTTATTGCAGGAGTTTATCTCGGAAAGCGCCGGTACGGACATACGCGCCATCGTGGTTGGCGATCAGATTGTCGCCGCCATGAAGCGGAAAAACGACAGGGACTTTCGCGCCAATCTATCCATCGGCGGGACTGCGGAGCCATACACTTTGACTTCGGAGGAGACTCTTATCGCACGAAAAGCAGCAAAGGAGCTAAGGCTTGATTTTTGCGGTGTGGACATTTTAAACACAAAGAACGGTCCTCTGGTATGTGAGGTCAACTCCAATGCACAGTTTCGTGGTATCTTCCAGTGCACAGGTGTAGATGCGGCGGAGCACATCATGCAATACATCATGCATCAGGAGAAAATGGTATGAACGGCGCTCTTTTTTACGAGGGCTTCGAGGCAGAGCGCAATAGACATTATATTGAGCTCTATTTGAATGCCTGCAAAAAGCGCGGCGTGGTGCTTGACGTTTACCTTTTGGAAAGGCTTTCTTTTGGCATAAAGGAAAATAAGCCTTTTCTTTATTATGACGGAAAGCCCGTAACACCGCTTGATTTTGCTGTTATGCGCCTTCGAGAGAGCACACTTACGCGCCAGCTTGAGCAAATGGGGGTGAGGACCTTCAATTCAAGCCAAGTATGCGAACTCAGCAACGACAAGCGCCGTACCCACCAGTTTGCGGCGAGTCTTCAACTCCCTATGATGGATACCTGGTTTTTGACGGGAGAGGAAACCGATGTACCGCTCCCCTACCCGGTGGTAGTAAAAAGCGCAGGGGGCTTTGGCGGACACGAGGTAAAGCTTGTGTCAAACGCAGCGGAGCTTCAAAATGCACTTCTGGAATTCAAAAAAGGCGGCGCGGTGGTACAGCGACTGGCATCCGATACCGGGAAGGACCTTCGCGTATATGTGGTGGGGAACAAAATCGTATGCGCCATGCTGAGGAGCTCAGCGTCGGATTTTCGGAGCAATTTCGGGCTTGGCGGCAATGCCGCGCCGTATGCGCTAAACAAAAGTGAAACGGATATGGTACTGCGCGTGCTTAATAACGTACAATTCGGTCTTGCGGGCATCGATTTTGTGTTCCACAACGGCGAGGCGGTGTTCAACGAGATCGAAGACGTGGTTGGCGCGAGAATGCTGTATCAATATACGGATATTGACATCGTGGAACTCTATGTAGAGCACATCCTTTCATCTGTATCCTGAAACTAAACCCAGAGCTTATAAAACGTCCTATCTCTTTTTCTTCTTGCTGAACAGCAGAAACGCTCCCGCAGCCAACACCACAACTGCTGCGGCGATGATATAGGGCAGTTGGCTTTTTGTCTGTGCCGATGCGGGTATCTCCGCTGCGGTGGCTTCGGGTTTTTCTAAGCTTAGCGGGGCTGCGTAGGTGACGCCGTCGTTTGTTACAACATACACGGTGAAGTCCGTTTTTGTGCCCTCTATATCATCAGAAAACAGCTTGCTTGGATCGATAATAATGTTGCCTGTGTCGCTCATTTTTGCGGGGTACATAATGTTTAGGTTAGCTAAAGTGGTCTTTGTTACGTTATTGAACACGGGCAGAGCTTCGTCTTGCGCGCGGACTGCGAAGATGGTACCGTTGCCAAGCTCGCGAAGCTTCCCTGTAATAAAGCTCTCGGAAAGCGCAACCGGATTGCCGTTTACGGTAAGGGTATATTCGTTCTCGCTGTCTTCCACATAGGTTAACATAGCTTCCATACGCGCAGGGGCAGCAAAACCTGCACCTGCTTCCTTATCGCCCACCACATAGGCAAGTCGGTTGCTCCAGGCGTAATCGAGCTGCTTGGCCTTGTAGCGGCGCAGTACTGAGGCCTCGTCGGAGCCTACCGCGGAATCGTTGCTGTAAAAATAATCCTCACCGTCGATGGTCTCATACCCTACTATGGAAATTAAATGCCCGCTTGTGCTCTCGACAGCTCCGTTTTCTAAATACGGGTTGCTGCCGTTTTCTTTATTGCTGTACTTAACGCTTATGCCGACCGGATAACCTAATGCAAGCTGCTCTCGCAAAAAGTCGAAATCCGCATACATGCAGTAAGCGTCGTACCCGTACATGCCGGCTGCGGCAACGGTGAAGCTCCAGTTGCCGAATCCCTCGTAGTTAAAATCGTATTCGCTTAATGCGATTTCCTCGGGGAATAAGTCCTCGCCGCTGCCGTTTATAAGCATCGCCATTGTGGTAGGGCTGCATATGGAATTTGCGATGGAGCGGTCGCGCACCATCTGCGAATAAGCCGGTGTGCTTAAAATTATCTTATCGGGCAGTTCTATGCCTTTGTGATAAACTTCAATCGATTGATCCTTCAAAGTGTTTTTCATGCTTGCGGCAACCTGCCGCAAGACAGGGCTGACACCAACTTCATCTCTTGTAAGCTCCGCTTTAAACTGGAAGCGGCTCGCCGTTTCACCGCTTGTGCCAAGCACGGTAAAGGTATCCACATCTACCATGGTGAGCTCGTCTTGATCGTTCGTGCTGGCGCGCTCAATATAAGGGCTCCATTTTCCCCAGGAGAGCCAAGAGGACCATGCGCTTGATTTATCTACATACGCACGGCCGAAAATCTCCACATAAGTGCCTTTTGGTGTATCGGCATTCCAGCTCGCCACAAGATACTCAAACGCGGGTGTTGTAAGTTCTTCAGATATATATGTACCCTCTCTTTTTCCGTCTGCAAGGCGTAAAGCGCCGTCCCCTGCGGTTTCATCCACTATGAGGTTTTCAAGCGTTCCGTTTTGAAAGGCTGATGCAGAAGTGATTTTGATGATGTTTGCTGCATTTAAGTCGCCTTCAGGCACGGCATAGGCAGTAGGAGTATGCAGGGAAAACACGAAAAGCAATACAAAAAGAATACAGCTCACCTTGAAAAAGGACCGTTTCATGGTTTTTCCTCCTGCATAATTGTAGGATTTTAATTATTATACTTTCAAATGTGAAAAGAAGTTTTACTGCGTTTAGCATAGCACGGCATATTAGCCTTAGCAAAGTAGATTTTTACGTAAAAATGCGTGTTTTTGACGCAACGGCAAATGCACCGTAAATACTATCTTACAGCGTGAAAAGGGTTATACTGGTTACATGGATAAAAATAAAAAACGTTTCTCCTTCAAAAAACCCACTTGGAAGACAATCCTCGGGGTCATTCTGTTTGTGTCGCTGTTAGCCTCGGTGGTGCACATAGCCTTGCGTTTAGCTGAAGTGCCGGTGTACACCAAGGATATAGAGCAGCATGTAAAAGCGGACTATATGCTAAGCCTTGTGCAATGCTTGCTCGGCATTGTCGTAATGTTTGTACCATCGTTTATGGAGAAGCGGTTTTCCATAAACATCCCCAACTATATGTATGTGCTCTATTATATTTTCCTCTATTGCGCGGTGTATTTGGGGGAGGTACAAAGCTTCTATTTCCGCATACCCAACTGGGATACCTATCTGCATGCGTTCAGCGGCGCAATGCTTGGTGCGCTAGGCTTTTCTGTAGCGAGCATGATGAATGAGGAAAAAAGAATACCCGTGCAGTTAAGCCCGGGTTTTCTGGCGTTGTTTTCATTTTGCTTTGCAATGGCATGCGGGGTAATCTGGGAAATTTATGAATACACTGTGGATGCGGTACTAAAACTTAACATGCAAAAATACATGACCGAGAGCGGAGAAATTCTGTCCGGCCGCATGGCGCTTAAGGACACCATGGAGGATATGATCGTGGATGCCGCAGGCGCACTTGTGATGAGCCTTGCGGGATATTTTTCTATCAAGTGGAAGAAACCCAAGAAAAACGATGGACAGTGTGAACAAGAATAGCCGCAAAGCGGCTATTCTTCTAGCTTTGTTAAAACTCTTTGATCAGCTCTTCAAACAACGGAAGAGCTTTTATTATGGTCTCATAGGAAACACAGTAGCTTACACGCATATGCGTTTCAC
>JAEZLG010000082.1 GCA_023435855.1 Bacillota bacterium
TTGAAGCACTTTTGAGCAAACTAACGGTATGCCGCTTGCGGCATGCCGTATTTTTTTAGTGTAGGGAACGACAACTTGTAGCGGCAGATTCTATATCCGCCCGCGGGCAGGTTTATTCCCAAAAGAAAGGAACCATATTTGGAACAACAAACTCTTATTTCGGCATTGCGCCGCCTCAACAGGCCGGCCACACCCGAAGAACTTCTTAGCATTGTAGGCGGCGATGAGGAAGCCGTCCTCAACGAGATCGACGCGCTGTTAGAGCGCAACGAAGCGCTTTTAACGCGCAAGGGCAAGCTTGCGCTGCCCGAGCAGCTCGGCCTTACCTACGGACGCGTACAGGGCAACGCGCGCGGTTTAGGCTTTTTCATACCGCAAAACGGCGAGGAGGATATGTTTTTAAACCCCGAAGCCCTCAACGGTGCCATGCACAACGACAAAGTGTGGGTGCGCGAAACGGGGCAGGGCCCGCGCGGCTCCAAGGAGGGGGAAGTCGCCATCATCGCCGAGCGCTTTAATAAGCGCGTGGTGGGCACATTTGAAACCGACGGTCTCGGCGGCGGCTATGTGGTGCCCGATGAAACGCGACTCATGTACGACGTTATAATTCCCACCGGGCAGGTAAAGACCGCTAAATCCGGCGAAAAGGTTGTAGCGGAAATCGTCGATTATCCCGAGGGGTATCAAAGGCTTACCGGTAAAATTACGGAGGTGCTCGGCAACAAATACGCCGCGGGTACGGATATACTTTCGGTAATCCGAAGGTTTGACTTGCCCGACAGTTTCCCCAAAGCCGCCTTACGACTTGCACAGAGCCTCAATATGCCCGTAGGGGACGACGAAATACTTCGCCGTGAGGATTTGCGAAACACGCTTACCATTACCATCGACGGCGCTGACGCAAAGGACCTCGACGATGCGGTATCGCTTTCACGCCTTAAAAACGGCAATTACCTGTTGGGTGTGCACATAGCGGACGTAAGCCATTATGCTTTAGAGAAAAGTGCAATCGATAAAGAAGCGTATAAGCGCGGCACAAGCGTGTATTTCCCCGATCGTGTGCTCCCCATGTTCCCGACGGATATTAGCAACGGTGTATGCTCGCTCAACGAGAAAGAGCCAAAGCTCACACTTTCTTGCATTATGGAAGTCAACATGAACGGGGAAGTCGTATCCTACCGTTTAGCTGAAACAGTCATCGAGACCGAGCACCGCATGACCTATGACGCCGTGAACGCTATATTTGCTGAAGATACCGAGCTGATGCGGGAATATGCAGACGCTACATCTATGCTTATGGAGATGCGCGAGCTCATGCGCATATTAAACGCACGGCGCGTAAAGCGCGGCAGCATCGATTTTGACCTCGACGAAGCGAAGATAACGCTTGATGATAAAGGCCACACTCTCGAGGTAAAGGTTCACGAGCGCCGCGAGGCAGAGCGCATGATTGAGGAATTCATGCTTCTTGCCAACGAAACGGTTGCGCGGCATATAGGCGGCTTAAATATACCTCTTATGTATCGCGTACATGAAACGCCCGACAGCGAAAAGCTCGAGTCTCTCAGTGCATTCCTTGAAACGCTCGGCTACGGCATCAAAAGCCACGGCGATGTGAAGCCGATGCATTTCCAACGGCTTTTAAACCGCGTCAAGGGAACGCCTGAGGAAAATGTGGTGAACCGCGTAACGCTCCGCTCGCTCAGAAAAGCGCGCTACAGCGAGCATAATTTCGGGCACTTCGGCCTAGCGTCGGAGCATTACTGCCATTTTACCTCGCCCATCCGCCGCTACCCCGATCTTGTCGTACACCGCATCGTAAAGGAAAGCTTAAAGGGCGGTATGAACAAGCGGCGCATGGCGCACTGGAAGGCGTATTTGCCGGAAGCGTCGCAGCATTGCTCCGACAGGGAGGTAGCAGCGGTCGAGGCCGAGCGCATGGCAGATAACCTTAAAAAGTGCGAGTATATGCTAAGCCGCATCGGCATGGTTGAGATGGGCATTATCTCCGGTGTTACGCAGTACGGCTTTTACGTAGAGCTCCCTAACACCATAGAGGGTATGGTGCGCCTGAGTGCCATCGAGGGTGATTACTACATCTGCGACGAAAAGAACTACCGCATAGTCGGTAAAAACACGGGTAAAACGTTCCGTTTGGGCGACGAAGTAAAGGTGCTCGTGGCGGGCGTGGATATGGAAAACGCAAACATAAGTTTTGAACTTGCTTCGCTTAAGGGTGCAAAACCCGTAAAGGGCAATGTAAAAGAACCCCGAAAGGCGTATAAAACACCGAGTTCGGGCAAGGAAAGACATTCGCGCAACGGCAAAAAAGCGACGCGGGAAGGACAACCCCAAAGGGGTGGAAGAATTCCCCTCCTTGGAGGGGTACCCGAAGGGCAGGGTGGTCCTAAAAAGCCGCACAAGCTTGGTCCTAAAAAGTCGCGTCCGGGTCGCAAAACCAGACGTACCGTTGAAAAACACCGTGAAACATGATAGGATGGTAAAGCACACCAAGCCTATCCGAACCCGGTCAGCCGTGTGC
>JAEZLG010000083.1 GCA_023435855.1 Bacillota bacterium
TATACGACCGCGAGGCAGCTGCGGCTTATGCAAAAAAATGGGCGTTGAAACGCAATCCCGCATATTACAACTTTGAAAATCTGGGGGGTGACTGCACCAATTTTTCTTCGCAATGCGTGTTTGCAGGGGCCGGTGTCATGAACTACACGCCCGGTACAGGCTGGTATTACAAGAGTTCCTATGACAGGGCACCATCTTGGACCGGCGTCATGCCGTTTCATACTTTCATGATAAATAACAAAAGCGTCGGTCCCTATATGCGAGAAGCAAGGCGGGAAGAGATGATGAAAGGGGACGTTGTGCAGTTAGGTACTGATGCGGGTCGCTTTTATCATACGCCGTTTATTGTGCTCGTAACGGCGGATGAAATTTTCGTCGCAACCCATACCTACGACTCCTACATGCGTCCGCTCTCGAGCTATTTCTACGGCAGGATACGGTATCTCCATGTGGAAGGAGTTAGGACATGGTAAGTAAGTGGGGTTTTTGAAATGCCCCATTTTCTTGAAATGCGGTGTTTAGTGTGCTAAACTTTTCTCTAAGGTAGGTAAGGGGTAATAAAGCGCAGAAGCTGCTCTTACCTTAAGCGCGGCAGCGGCCAAGCGCCGTAGGCTGCGCTTTTTTCCGACTCGAAACGGAGGGCCGCTACATGCGCATGGTTGACTTGATTGAGGCGAAGCGCCTCGGGCATGAACATACAAAAGAGGAAATCGAGTTTATCGTAAACGGTTATACAATAGCCGCAATTCCCGACTATCAAATGTCTGCGTGGATGATGGCGGTGTGCTTGAAGGGCATGAGCTATGAGGAGACCTCGCACCTTACCATGGCCATGAAAAACTCGGGCATAACGGTAGATTTATCCGATCTTTACGGCGTGAAAGTCGACAAGCATTCCACGGGAGGTGTCGGTGATACCACGACGCTCGTCATAGCGCCGCTTGTGGCGGCGTGTGGCGGCACGGTTGCGAAGATGTCGGGCAGGGGGCTTGGGCATACGGGCGGAACGCTCGATAAGCTCGAAAGCGTCCCCGGTGTAACCATAAATGTATCCGAAGAGCGTTTTAAGGCGATTGTGCGCGAAATAGGCGTATGCGTAATCGGTCAAAGCGAAGGGCTTGTACCGGCTGACCGCAAGATGTATGCGCTCCGCGATGTAACGAGCACCGTGCAGAGCATCCCGCTCATCGCGTCCAGCGTAATGAGTAAAAAGCTCGCTGCGGGCGCAGATGCCATCGTTCTCGACGTAAAAACAGGCACCGGCGCATTCATGCAAACGCTTGAAAGTGCCAAGGAACTCGCGCAAACCATGGTGAAGATCGGCAAGCTTTTGAATAAAAACACCGTGGCTGTGATTACGGATATGAACCAGCCGCTCGGGCTTCATGTAGGCAATGGCCTCGAGGTGAAGGAGGCTATAGAGCTCCTTTCAGGCATTGTGAAAGAAGATGATCCGCTTTACGCGGTCTCTATGCTTCTTGCCTCCCATATGCTTCTCGTTTCGGGACTTGCGATTTCGGAAGCGGAAGCGCGTGAAAAGCTCAAGCAGGCGATTACAAGCGGCGCGGGATTAAGGCGGCTTTCCGACATGCTTAAAGCGTTGGGCGGCGATACCGCCTGTATTGATGACCCCGAATTATTGTGCAAGGTCAATCGGAAAATTCCCGTAACGCTATCGGGTGATGGCTATATACACGCCATGAATGCCGAGCGCATCGGCATTGCTGCGCAGATGCTCGGCGCAGGGCGAGAAAAGAAGGGTGATCCCATCGACTACGCCGTTGGCCTTGTGATGCATAAACGAATGGGTGCGCGCATTGAAAAAGGGGAACCCATCGCCACGTTTTATGTAAACAGCGAGGAAAGGCTTTCAGAAGCGATAGCCATGTTCCAAAGCGCATTTGAGCTTTCAAAAGAACCACCCGCGCATGCACCGATGGTTTATGATGTAATAACCATATAAAATTCACGGACTGTTTGATTTACACGCGGCGCTTATTGTGCCATGATTCCCTTAGGAGGATGTTCATGCAAAAACTAATCGCGATTGACGGAAACAGCCTAATGCACCGCGCCTATTGGGCGCTTCCTTCTATGAGTGCAAAATCGGGTGTGCCCACAGGCGCGATTTTCGGTTTTGTTAATATGCTTTTAAAGCTTTTGCCATATGAGCCGAGTCATCTCGTGGTGGCATTTGATATGTACGGTCCAACTTTCCGCCACGAGGTCTACGACGAATATAAGGCCGGTCGCAAGGAAACGCCGGACGATCTTCGCACGCAGTTCCCGCTTATTAAGGAGCTTCTAAAAAAGATGGGCATTGCTGTATGCGAAGTGGAGAGTTACGAAGCAGATGACATCATCGGCACCTATGCGCGACTTGCAAATGCTCAGGGTATCGATGCGCTTCTCGTCACAGGCGATAAAGACGCACTGCAGCTTATCAGCGATAAAACGCATGTGCTCATGACCAAAAAGGGCATTTCAGAAACAATTGAATACGACGAAAACGTGCTCATGGAGCAGTATGGACTTAAGCCTGAGCAAATGGTTGACTTAAAAGGCCTCATGGGCGACAGCTCCGACCACCTCCCGGGCATCCCGGGCGTTGGGGAGAAGACAGCGCTGAAGCTTTTACAAAAATACGGTACGCTTGAGAATACGCTAAGTCGTGCCGATGAGGAAACGGGTGCTCTCCGTTCAAAGCTTACGGAAAATGCGGAGCTTGGGCGTATGAGTTACCGCTTGGGAACCATCCATACCGACGCGCCGGTGTGCTATTCGATTGAAGATTGTGAATTTTCGCCCGTTCGTATGGCTTCAGCTGCACCCATGATGAACGAGCTTGAACTTAGAAGCCTTCTAAACCGCTTGCCCAAAGGCGATGGTAACGAAGCTAAACATGAATCGGTTCAAATGGCTGCGATTACAACCCGCAAGGTGAACGACAGCGCTTCGCTCAAAGCACTTTGCGATACTATGAATAATGCTAAGAAGGCAGCTTTATATATTGGAGACGCCTTGTATGTTGCTTTAGATGCTTCCATGCAGCATGAGATTGTTTTGAGCGCCACGCTTTTTGAGCCGGGACTTGACGAGGAGCAGGTGCTTCTTGCTTTAAAACCTGTACTCGAAAGCGAAAGCATAGGAAAGTTATTTTTTGATTCTAAACGCTTCATGCATCTATCTTCGCGCTACGGCGTAAAAATAGCGGGCCCGCGCTTTGATGCGATGATTGCCGACTATTTGCTGCACGCCATACATCCCGCAGATTCTTATAAAACGCTGGGCGCCGAACGCTTGGGCTTAAGTGTGCCAAACGCCTGCGCCTTATTTAAGCTTCAAACGGATATGACAGCGGAGATGAGAGAAAAGGAGCTAATGAGCCTCTATAACGAGGTGGAGCTGCCGCTCACAAGTGTGCTTTTTGCTATGGAGCACTCGGGTTTTCGGGTAGACTTACTTGCCGTAAAGGAGCTTGGCGACACTTTCCTCGCGCGCATTAAGGCGCTTGAAGAGCAAATCTATGCTGAGGCGGGCTCGACATTTAACATACTCTCAACCAAGCAGTTAGGCACGGTACTTTTTGATACATTGGGGCTGCCGACGCAAAGAAAGAATAAATCCGGTTACTCAACAGATGCGGAAACGCTTGAGGCGCTTGAGGATAAACACCCTATCGTGAAACTCGTCATGGAGTACCGCTTTTTATCGAAGCTTAAAAGCACGTTTATTGACGGTCTAATCAACCTTACCGATCAAACAACCGGGCGCGTACACACAAGCTTCAATCAAAATGTAGCCGCCACCGGCCGTATATCGAGCACAGAGCCCAATCTGCTAAACATCCCTGTGCGCACGGAAGTGGGACGTGAGATAAGAAAGGCTTTTGTAGCAAGCGAGGGGAATGTGCTCGTAGGCGCCGACTATTCGCAGATAGAGCTTCGGCTTCTTGCCCATATGAGCGGCGACGAGCGTATGATTGACGCTTTTATAGATGGTGAGGACATTCATGGCCGCACGGCTTCGGAGGTGTTTCGCGTTCCGTTTAGCGAAGTTACAAGCAGTCAGCGAAGTGCAGCGAAGGCTGTTAACTTCGGCATCGTATACGGCATCAGCGATTTTGGACTGGCTAAGAACCTCGGTGTAAGCCGTAAGCAGGCGGGGGATTACATTAAAATGTATCTTGACCGCTACAGCGGCGTAAGGGAGTATATGCACAATGCCGTCGAGGAAGGCAAGCGGCTTGGTTATGTAAGTACACTCATGGGCAGGCGAAGGGAACTTCCGGAGCTAAAATCCTCCAACTATAACACGCGCTCCTTCGGTGAACGCGTGGCCATGAACATGCCATTGCAGGGTACGGCGGCGGATATCATTAAGCTCGCAATGGTGCGCGTGCACGACGCTCTTATAAATGAGGGCTTACATTCAAAACTCATACTGCAGGTGCATGACGAATTGATCATCGACGCACCTAAGGAGGAAGTAAAACGCGTTATTGAGATACTGAGCGACTGCATGCAAAATGCCATGCATTTACGCGTCCCTCTTTTAGCGGATGTAAAGACCGGCAGAAGCTGGTTTGACACAAAGTGATGCGTATGTTAATAGGACTTACAGGCTCCATAGGCTCCGGCAAAACGACAGTCGCGAAGCGGCTTGCAGAGCGTGGCGCGCATGTGCTTGATGCGGATGAGTTTGCGCGTGAAGAGACTTCTTGCGGTTCAAAGGGATTAAAAGAGGTTGTTGCTGCTTTTGGCAAAGAGATACTTACACCCGACGGCTCGCTTGACAGAGGTAAACTCGCTTCGATTATTTTTCATAACGACGAAAAAAGATTTTTACTCAATGCTATATTGCATCCGCGCATATTAAATGCCATGCGAGCTCATGCGGAGGAACTGTTTATAAAGACCCCCGATGCGATTGTTGTATATGACATGCCGCTTCTCATAGAAGCCGGTGAGTATAAAAAGGTAGATCGCGTATGGCTTGTGACTGCGGATGATGAAACAAGAGCCAAGCGCATTATGGAGCGCGATAACTTAAGTAAAGAAGCTGCGCTTTTGCGCATTGCCGCACAGATGCCGCAATTGGAAAAGCTCAATTACGCAGATGATATAATCGAAAACTCCGATGGACTTAATGCCCTATATGAGCGCGTAGACGCGCTCTATGACGCCTTGAGGGGATAGTTATGGCAAAGCGCAGTAAGTACAAAGCGACGCCCCGCTTTATTCGGGTAATCCTTATAGGTCTATCGCTCGCGATACTCTTAAGCGCAGCTGCGTTTTTTGCTTCCCGCGCTTTGGAGAAGCGTACGTACGCGCTTTTATATGCGGATGAAATCATCAAAAGCGCTGATGAGTTTAAACTTAACCGCTACCTTGTGGCTGCGGTAATCCACTGCGAGAGTCGAAATATAAAAGATGCCCGCTCGTACAAAGGTGCGATTGGGCTTATGCAGATTATGCCCCCAACCGGGGAGTGGATTGCTGAAAAACTCGGTATTGAAAACTACACCGAGGCAATGCTTTTGGAACCTAAGCACAATATTCGCTTTGGGTGTTGGTATTTACGATATCTGAGCGACCGCTATGATGACGGCGATATCGACAAGATACTTGCCGCATACAACGCAGGGCCGGGAAACGTAGAAAAATGGCTGAACAACGACGAATACTCACAGGAAGGCCGGCTTACAAGCATCCCGTTTAAAGAAACAGAGAATTATGTAGAAAAGGTGGGCTATGCAGCCGGAAAATACGAGGAATTGTATGAAAAGGAGCTTGGAAAAACCGGCTCATAAGGTTGTAAAAAGGCTTGCGGCATTTCTTGTTGCGCTTTTATTGCTCTTTGCCTTTGGCTGCAAAAAAGCCGAAGAGCCGCTGTCGAGCGCACCCGTTGTTTTGCCTACGCCTACCACAGAACCTCTGCCCGCGCAGGGCGGGGAGCTGAACCTACCCATGCCTGCAAACGCAGACCATCTGGACCCACTAAGCGTTAACACCGAGGAAATGCTCAACGTTTTTTCTCTCATTTTTGAGGGGCTTTTGAGCGTAGACCAAACAAGTACACTTGTTGCCGGGCTTGCTGAAACATGGTCGAGTGATGAAAGCGGCAAGGTCTGGACGCTTAAATTAAGAAACAGCGCCCACTGGCACGACACCGGCGAGAAGGTCACATCAGCCGATGTGAAGTATACCTACGACAGGCTTTTTTCCATGTCGTCGTCCTACTACAGTTACTATGCAGGAAAAATTCAAAACGTGGAAGCGATAGACGAATACACCGTGCGTGTTACCATGAAATCAGCGGGCATAGCTTCACTGTACGCGCTTATCGTACCCATCATGCGCGCAGATTCCTCTTCCGCTGCAACACCCATAGGAACGGGTCCGTTTAAAGCAATACATTCCTCCTCAACGCTGCTTACACTGGTTGCAAACGACGAATGGTGGAAGCAAAGGCCTTATATCGATACCATCCATTTTGTTGCGCGAGACAACAATGAAACAGCGCTTGCTTCCTACGCTGCGGGGCAGCTCGACATGGTGCCTACCTCTGCTGTTACGGCAGGTAAATACCGTGAGGAGGGCATCACGACCGTATACGATATCCTCACACAAAATGCTGAGTTTCTGTTTTTGAATAGCTCCAATACCGCACTCAAAAACATTAACGTTCGCATGGCGCTTGCATACGGTATCGATCGCAGCAATATCATTACCAATGTCTACATGAACCGCGCGCAGGCATGCGATGTGCCCATTGCCCCGGATTCATGGCTTTATGATTCCGCATCCAAGGTGTACGATTATGACCCCCACCGAGCACTTGCGCTC
>JAEZLG010000097.1 GCA_023435855.1 Bacillota bacterium
CCTCTGTCAAGAAGGGCTGCGAAGTCGGCGAATGCGGCGCGTGCAACGTGCTCATAGACGGAGAAGCCTTTAACTCCTGCATCTACCTCGCGGTTTGGGCGGACGGCAAAAACATCCGCACCGTAGAAGGACTGCTCGATCGCGAAGGCAATTTAAGCGATATCCAACAGGCTTTCGTGGATGAAGCCGCCGTTCAATGCGGCTTCTGTACGCCGGGTTTTATCATGACAGCCGTCGAGATACTCGAAACAGGCAAGGAGTACACCCGCGACGAGCTAAGAAAGCTCCTTTGCGGCCATCTGTGCCGCTGCAGGGGGTATGAGAACATCATAAACGCCGTTTAAAAGACCATGAAAAAGCGGCTCGGCTTGTAACTTACTTTTCTTAAAAGAAAAGTAAGCAAAAGAACTTCGTGTTAAGGATAACAGAATAACTTTGAGCGCAAAATCGACCTAAATACGAGGCGTGTCACGAAAAACGGACATAACAGACAATAAAGTGTAAAACCGCTTATCTTTGCTATAGCAGCTAAGATGAGCGGTTTTTATACCTGAAATCCACATTCAAGTGCCTGTGCCTTATGAGACAACGCTTATTGTGACATCCATTCTTCTCTGATCTTTTCAGCTATTTGCTGAAATCTAAGATAGGCATCCTCAGATTCATAAACATTAAACGACACCCAATTCCCCATTGACAAACGCTTAGGTTTCATCGGGTTTTCTGTAACCATGATGAAATACCCGCCTGTGAGCGTGCCTTGCCACAGAATATTCTCATCCTGTGGCAGCTCCGTTTTAGAACAAGCCCTATAAATCTCCTTCGCATCCTCAAAACCTCCATAGAGCCGTGCAACCAACACAAGCGTCTCTCGCCAGTCCTCCCAACAGGCGGTTTTCTCGTTCTGCCACCACTGTTTATTCTGCGGCTCGCGGAAAGCAACATCTAGTACGCGGCCAAGCTCCTCCGTATCGTAGCTGGTGATAAAAACGCCATTGTAACCAACTCTATTCTCAGGTCGGTGTAAGGAATAAACGATGCTTGTATCCGTTCCGTCTGTGTTCTCGTCCGCCTGTTCGATACTCCAAGACAGCCCGGTTTCCTGAAGCGCCGCGGCAAGAGCCTCCTCCGACAATGGAAATTCAGGCTGCGGGAGCGGCTCCTTCTTTTGACATCCTGCTAAAAGCGCCGCAGCCACAAAAAGTGCATAAATCAATCGTTTCGTGTAATGATTGCGCCGGTGCATTTTAATCATGATAGCAAACTCCACAGCTTCGGGTTGGCTAAGCTCTTCTGTATAGATACGCTGTAATCTTTCTTGTTTCGTGTTTCATGACATGCCTACTGTTTCAAAAAGAGTAGTGCTGACCACCGTACATGCTTCTTTGTATAGCATATCACAGTGTCTCTTTTCTATCCCCTACTGTGTGCAATTTAAGTTTACCACTTTATCACTAGCTGCAACCATCGAAATCGGTTCCTACGCTGTACCCCGTTGCACCATAAGCACCACGCAGTGGCCGTTTTAAGGAGGATAGGGGATTGTTAAGTGGCCTAAGGAGGGAAATCGGAATCCCTCCTGGCCCCTTAACGCCTATCGTTTACACTTTGATGAATCAGTTTTCCACCGCATTTCTCATACCTGCCCTGACCAAAATAGGGCATACCTTTACTTGCCGAAAGATACACCTCTTTTCTCATGCTCTACTCTCAGTACAATGCCAAACCTGCTCTCCCATAGCTTGTTATGATACGCGACGAAGCGTTTCGGACGCATAAATGTTATATGCCAAGGGACCAGGGGGGATTCCGATTTCCCCCCTCCGGCCCCTTGGCGAACCCCTATCCCCCTTAAAACGGCCACTGCGTGGTGCTTGCATATCACGAACCATCATTACTAGGGGGTTTTACGTATACGCATTTCGTATGTTGGGGACGGAGTCCATATCCATGGATAGCCGCTACTTTTTTCGCTTAGCCACCGCAAGAAGGAGTCCCAGCACAATGGAAAGCGCTGCCGATAGGAATACGCGATATTCTGTAGGCAGCAAAAACGTAACGGTGTGCGCGGGTATCCAAAACAACGGAATGGTGCGAAACACAACAAAGCGTATAAAGCCCGCCCAATCGACCGCGTCCACTGCGTTTTTAAGGCTTAAATTCTTCTCGGTGCAGTATTGCTCGATCATGGTATCGGTAACGCGGTGGAACGCCACCATCGCAATGCCAAACGTAAGGTTCATGATTGCACTTGTTAAGAGCGCGGTTAAAAAGAGACTGTTTTCCCCTGCAAGTATGCCCGCATTTTGCGCAGCGGCCACCCCGCCCGAATATAAAGGCATGAGAAGCGTAAGCATCATGCCGATTATGCCCCATACCGCGGCCTTTGCCCACGTGCCTTTGGGAAATGTAAAATGTCCCGCAACCACCTTGGAGGCAAGCACCTCACCCGTTGTAGCCAGCAGGGCAAACTTCAAAAAACCCATTAGGTACGGTATTTCTGCCGTATACCTTAAAAACACGGCTCTGCTTTGCGGAAAAATGAGCACCGCTGCCATAAAAAGCGGCACAACAACTACCATGGCAGCCGCAAGCCGCCCCGACTGGGGTTTGGTCGTCATGCTTGTTTCTCTCCTGTTGGATGTGATGGATTTATTGTAACAGGAAACGAGGGATAATGGGAAGAATTGCCGTTATATATTACTTTCAGCCAATACCTTCTCTTACATAAAAGTACGGCAGTATTCGGAAACTGCCGTACTTTTTCATTCTATTTGCCATAACGTCGCTGTTTGCTGCTTACAGCTTCATTTTTAAGAAAACGCCTTCCTCATACACGCTGTCGGCCACAAAGCCGACACTCTCATAAAGCCTTCGCGCCACAGGGTTTCGCCGATTTACGCCTATTGTAAGCTCCTTTGCACCGCGCGCTTTTAGGTACTCTATGCCGTATTGCAAAAGAATTTTCCCGTAGCCACGCCCCTGAAAGCGGCGGTCGATGAGCAAAAGGTTTACGAGGTACTCGTCTTTTTTCTTGTCTACCCTTAAACCGATGAAACCAACCGCACGGTTCCCCTCGATAAGTACAAAAGGCTTAAGATGTTGGCGGTCGATGCAGCACATCGCAAGGCAGCTTTTTGCATCCGGAACAAAATCCACCTGGTCCGGCGCGATTTCAAGGTCCATCGCGCTGTAGCCATAACGCCTGCCGCAGGGCACTACGCGCGGGTTTTGCGGGAAGGTGAAGGCGGCTTCCACCTCTCTTCTTAATTTGGGGCAAAACGCAGAGTATTCTCCGTTTTCGTACACCATTTTTTGATCCTCGTTTAATAGTACGAGATAGCTTACCCCGCTGAGCTGCGAAAAATAAAGACGTAGCGTACCCGCCGCAAAACCTACGTCCGCAACAACGGAGGTACCGTCTGCATCCTCAAAGCCAAGGCCGATTCCCTCGGTATTCATCCTCAGAGCATTTTTCCACATGCTCTTGCTTAAAAGCGAACCTTCTGTAAATGCGAACAGCAATTTTTCCAAATCACCGGCTGTTGTGGTAAACGCACGCTCCTTTGTAAGCTTTGGCATAACGACAAGCTCTTTGCCCTGCATTCTTCCGAAGTATACGGTTTCGCTCACAGCGCCTTCCAAGGTATCGAGCATATTAAGCGGCAAAAATACGTTTTGCTTTAAAAACGCAAAGAGCGAAAGTCCGCTCACACGCTCAACAATTTCGCGCAGCATCACAAGTTCCGAGCGATTATGTGTTTCAAACTCTAAGCCAGGCTTAAACCGGAGCTCCATAGTTCCGATTTCTGCAAGAAGCTCAAGATACGCCATTTTTTGCGAGTACATAAGCCTTTCTTTGACATACTGCTCCTCACAGGAAAGTGCTTTGTGCTCAGGGTCTTTGTCGAGTGCTTTACGCCATACGTTAACGATATAGTCGGGGATTCCGGAGCTTCCCTGCAAAAGCTCACGCACGGTAATATCTTTCGCATGTATATACTCGGGCAAAAACCGGCTTACTTTATCAGAAAGCGCCAGCTTTTTTTTGTCTGCCAAAAGCAAAATGCATAGAGCCAAGAGATAACGTGCTTCGGGATCGAAGCAAAACCGTGTAGAAAAACGCATGGGTACTTGCGCTTCCCGGTTTTCATAGCCATACGCCGAACAATGCAGCGTCTCACCGTTTTTATAAACGCCTACGATGCCTGAGGCTTCAAATTGCTGTGCAAGCGCATCTATTTGCCCACGCATAGTATCCATACTAGTCAATTGACGTTCCATACAACCTCCGTACAAAAAGAAAAACCCTTTCGAGCTGCGAAAGGGGACCGGAAAAAACTATTTTGGAGCGCGTTGCATCGCGCCGCCCCGTAAGGTCGTTCCCGTAACATCCCATTTTCGCAACAAGTACACGGGCAAATGCTGCCCGGTTAAAGCGCGATAATGGAATTAACGGTTCATGACCTCAGTTCTCCTAAATATTACATATTTGTAACAATCATACCAAATATATATGCATATGGCAAGGATAAAATATCAACGGTCGTCGGGGAGTTCGTTTCTAAGAGTTTCCTCTGCCTTGCCGCTTACAGACGATCCGTTTGGGAAAAGCCGTCCGATGGCAGGCGCATTGATGGCGGATTTATTGGCCTCTATGGTCGCGTCCACCAGTTCCTTACGAAATATGCGCGTTTCTTTTGGCGCGTTGATGCCGATGCGCACACGGTCGCCCTCTACGCCTAAAATTTCTATAGAAATATCCTTGCCGATGAAGAGAACTTCACCTGCCTTGCGTGACAGAACCAGCATTGGCTTTATCCTCCCCGCTCAGCTTTTGAAGGATTTTATCGTAGATGGGATAACGAAGCGAAAGTGTTGCCGCATCGATGATGAGCTGCTTGCCGATGCCGCGTTTGGCGTTGACGACAATGGGCGATGCTAAGTTGGCTGTCATCTTTTTGACATCCTCCGGGATTACCACGACGCACAATACCAAAAGATCCTCCGGTGCATCCAGTTTCAAGTCCTCGAGCTCACTCTCACGTACGTCTACATAATAGTCGCTTATGAGCTCAAAGGGAATCACAACCGGCAGCGCGATATGCTTATTTTCAACGGATTGAAGCCAAAGCAGCGGCTTTGTTTCCTCCGTCTCCATAAGTATGAAACTTCTGAGCTCTTCAAAACCGGGTATACCGTTTGGAAATTGTAAGGCTTTTTTATCCGTCAGTTCGAATGTGCCGAAGCGTTCTGTTTCGATCAGCATATTGCTCCCCCAATGAAATCATGATTCTGCTTGGTGAAGATAGGTACGCACTTCGTGCGACAGCCTTTCTAAACCCTTTCGTCCACCCTGTCGCCCACTCCGTTGCGGAGCGCTTCCGTGTTTACACGAATCACCACAGAGGGTCTTTGCTTCAGGTTTATCTCCACATAATACGGTTCCACTTCTATCACGGGACCTTCACCTACATCCCATTCAATCTCGATACCGGGTTTCGTCCACTGCACCTCGAAGACGTTTTGATCCCACTCGATGTTGGCGCGCTTTTTAGCTGCGCGCCGACGGTTGATTTCTTGCGGCTTGCTTAACGAATTGCTCTTTTCCACGATTCCGCTCAAAGCATTGCCGCTTAAAGTTGTTTTAAGCGCTTCCGTGCTGTCGGTCCTGCTGTTACGCGTTGCGGATGCGGAAGAACCGCCGAACTGGCGGGAAAGTTCCAAAGCCTCAAATTGCGAATCGGCACCCGGCACTTCCTCCCATTCAACATTGAACTGAGGCATCTTCCGGACGACACGCATTTCAGGCTTCGTGTGCTTAATCACGAAGGTAGGCATTGTGTTGCTGATTGTTACCTTGGCGGGCTCGGTATGAATCTCAAGTTGAGCTCGCTCGGTATGAATCGATAGTACATTCATCCGCCGTGTCCCCAAATAACAGTGTCTCGCTACCCTCCTAAAAGGTTAGAGAAGTTTTATGATTACCGAAAATCGGTTTATCTTATGTAATCGACCAAAGAATTCTGTAAAATCGACGAACCGATCTTTAATGCATACTCGTAAACGGACATTGCCGTTTTCCACTGTACGGTAACTTCTGCAACGTCGATATCCTCCACCTTGGATTTAATTTCGGTGAAGTTCACCTCGTCCACAGAATAACGATTCTCCAAGAGTTTAAGGCGGTTTGTTCTGCCGCCGATATCGGCAAGGTTCGATAGAACGCTGCTCTGTGCGGTCTGGAATTTACTTGTATAGGCAGATAGTGCGCTCGCCGGTGCACCGTTTTGCAGATCATTATAGAAATCATCTACGAGCTTGTAGATATTGTCGTTTCCTGCTCCGAACAGCTGTACCCCGTTTAAGGAAACATCCGTACGTAAATTCAGGCCGACCGAATATTGTATGACCTGTTGGCTCTCAGCTATAAGAGCAGGATCGGCGGGATTATCC
>JAEZLG010000134.1 GCA_023435855.1 Bacillota bacterium
TACCACCATACCGGTTATTAGCATAGGGGCCGATACTGTGAGCACCGTCGTGCTCGCGTCCTGCAAGACTTTGATGATCTCGGTCGGGGTCATGCTATCTCCTTATCGTCAGTTAAAGCTTGTAATAAGCGTCTTTACCGTAAGTGTCCAACCGTCCACCATTACAAAAAGCAAAAGTTTAAACGGCAATGATATGACCGTAGGCGGCAGCATCATCATACCCATCGACATGAGCGTACTGGCTACCACCATGTCTATTACGATAAAGGGTATGTAGAGGAAGAAGCCAATCTCAAACCCGTGTTTGATCTCGCTTGTAACAAATGCAGGTATGAGCGTGGTGTTTTTGATTTCATCGAGGTTGTCCACCGTGCTGCCCTGCCCGGAAGCATTCATAAAAAACTTGAGGTCGCTTTCATAGGTCTGCGCGAACATGAAGCTTCGAATGGGCTCCATGGCCCTCTCGCCCGCCTCTTCCTGTGTGATAACGCCCTTTATATACGGCTCATAGGCCGTTTCCTTTATGGTATCGATGGTGGGCGTCATAATAAAAAGCGTTACGAAAAGCGCGAGGCCGATGAGTACCTGGTTAGGTGGCATTTGCTGCATGCCAAGGCCGTTTCTGACAAGCGAAAGTACAATCACGATTCGCGTGAAACATGTGAGCATGACGAGGATGGACGGCAAAAGCGTGAGAACCGTAAGCATGATGAGGATTTCGACACTTTCGCTTCGATCCCCCAAAATGCCGCCAAAGGGACCTTCCTCCTCGGTAGGGCCTAATGCCTCCGACGCATTCGTATCCGGCAGCACCGAGCAGCCCGCCAAGAGAAGCACCGTAAGCATCGCAAGAAGCACAATAAGCGTACGCTTGACAGCGCGCTTATTTTTCTCGATCAGTTGCTTTGCGCGAAGCTCGTTCATCATGCGTCGCCCTTTGTGTCTTCGTCGATGGAGTCTTTCAAGATTTCCTGAAACTCGCTCTTGCGGCTCATTCCCATCGTACCCGTACCATAACGTTCACTCCGCCGCTGCTTTATATCATTAAGAAGCGCGTCAAGATCATCTTCAACCGCTTTCTCTGCCTTTGCGCGCGGCTTAAACAGCGAAAAACTTCCCTTTGTGCCGTTTATAAAGCCCATAATCGGCGGTACTCCCTTCGCAAATGGCTTTTGCTCCGCTTCCTCCGGCTCGAGCGCCTCGAGTTCTTCGCGTTTAAGTTCAGCGATAAGCCCAATGTTTTGCCCCGGTACGCCTATAAGAAAAAATTTGTGCTTCGTTTCCAAAAGCACGACGCTCTTGTCCTTTTGGAGCATCACACGCTCCTTAACGCGCATGTGTTTTGCTCTCGTAAGCGCACCGCTTTTATTGCCTATGTAGCGCGTGGCATAATAGGCGAGCAAAAGCACCGCAAGCAGCACGATGATAAGCCCCAGCGTTTGACCAAAATTATCCTGCAGCACGAGCAAAAGCTGCTTTTGTGCATTTCCCATTGCGCTTAAAATCAACAAAATGCCCTCCGATAAGAGAAAATGCCCCGGCAGCACGTCCTGCGCTGCCACGCGCGAAGATACGCCAGCCAAAGCATTATGCTTTTGTTACATGCATGCCGCATCAAAGCTGCATGCGCATCACTTCGTTGTACGCATCGATTACCTTGTTGCGCACCTGTACCGCGAGGTTGAATGTGAGCTCTGCTTTCTGTGCCGTGATGAGCGAGGTATGAATATCGGTACTCTGGCCGCTCAAAAGCTGCAGGCTGTTGACATCGTTTTTTGTCTGCACATCCTCTACCTGCCCGATGGTATCCTTTAAAAAGTCGGAAAAGTTCGTACCCGTGTTTTCGGTCGTCGAACTCCCGGTCGTGTTGAGGACGTTGAGCAGCGAACTGATATTGTTTACAGAATCAATTGCCATAAGTTACCTCCTCAAGAGCTTATTTGCCGATTTCGAGCGCTTTGAGCATCATGCTCTTCATGCCGTTGAGAGCGGTCACGTTTGCCTCGTAGGCGCGTGTGGCGGCCATCATATCGATAAGCTCGGTGGTCTCATTCACATTGGGGTAGCGTACGTAGCCATCCACGTCCGCATCCGGATTGTCGGGATCGTACTCGAGCTTAAAATCGGATGGGTCCTCCACGATTTTTGAAACAACAGCTCCTCGGCCGATTGGGTTCATTGCGGAGTTTAAGTAGCTCGAGAACGACGGTTTTTGCTCGGTTATGACCGAGACCTGGCGCCTGTAAGGGCCTCCGTCACTTGTACGCGTTGTTTGGGCATTGGCGAGGTTTTGGCTGATAACGTCCATGCGCATGCGCTGCGCGGTGAGCGCAGAGCCGCTGATATTAAACGCATTCAAAAAGCTCATCTACTCTTACCTGCCTTCCGTGATCGCCATCCGCAGCATGGAAAACTCGCTGTTGAGCTTTTCCACCAGCGTGTTGTAATAGAGCGTGTTTTTGGCAAGCTCCACGTTTTCGTAGTCGAGATCAACGTTGTTGCCGTCCATGCGCATGCTCGAATCGCTGTTTTCAAGGACCGTCGGCACGATGCTGTCAGCTCCTCGGTTTGAAAAATCGATATGCTTCTCACGCGTCACTTTGTTATCGAAACTGTTTTCGTCGTCAAGTGCGGCGGCAAATACATCTTCAAACTCTACGCGTGAGCTTTTGAAGTTCGGCGTTTCGGCATTGGCGATGTTGTGGGAGATTACTTGATTGCGCATCCACGATGCGTCAAGCCCTTTTTCGAGGTACTTTGTGGAATCAAAAATGTTTTTGATCACAAGCTTTGCCCTCCTTTATAGGCATCCCTGTAGGAAAGCACACGATCGACGTAAGCGCGGACAGAGGTGCTCAGCTTCGTGTACTGATCTACGTTGTTTGCATCGGTAATGTTGAGGGACGCGACCCGTGAAGGGCCGGTATTATAGGCTGCGAGCGCAAGGCGTATATCCCCGAAACGCTCGATCTGCTTTGAAAGATATTGCGTACCCGCAAAAATGTTTTGCTGTGCATCAAACGAGTCGGTAACCCCAAGAGAGGCTGCAGTACCCGGCATAAGCTGCATAAGACCTTCAGCGCCCGCGCTCGATACCGCGTTTTTGTTATAACTCGATTCCGCCTGTATGACCGCGCGTATGAGATCTGCGTCAAGGCCATATGCATTAGACGCGGCGGCAATGATGGAATCGTAAGCGCCGGTAGTTACATCCGCTGCAGCCGTTGAAACGGCGGGATTTTCGCCCGAAGCCTGCGCAAGCAGGCTTGAAAACAAGGGGGAACTGAGCCCCACTCGAGCAGATACACTGTCGAGCTTTTGCTGCACCTCGACGAGTTTTTGGTAATAGACGGCGTTAACAGATGATATCGCTGCCACCCCCATGTAATTCATTAATTAGTATAACAACAAAAGATACCGGTTTCAACAATATTTTCATAATTTACCGCATTTTTGATACATCCTTTTCCCGTATTTTGTGTTAGATTGTCAATTTTGCCACAACAATTTGTTTTTTTCGCCTAGACGTGCTCATAAAAATACAGACGTCAAAAACCCATGGGTTTGTCAAGGGGCGTACACGCAGTTTGCAATAGTCGTCTTGCTCCTGAGGTCGCAATACTCCTTTGCTCACTGGCTTCCGCCTCGCTTCATCCGCCACAGGCGGCGCTCAGCTCCGCCCCTTGACTAAAATCCGGCTTCGGCGGCATGTACACGTCCGGCGAAGCCGGAGCCCTAACGTCCGGCAGAGCCAGAGCCCTTCGGGCCGAGGTTTACAGCCTCGCGTGGGCCAAGGCCTTTGGCCTTGCGTGCCGAAACGGATGAAAGCCGCAGGCTTTCGTACCTATCACGCTTTACCGCCCGGAAATGCAAAGCATTTTAGGTAAAGCGTGCAAAATCAAAAAAGAGACGCGTCACTTTTATGAAACAAAGAGACGCACGGCGAGCCGCCGCGCGTCCGTGCGCTTCGTTACTTATTACTATCGTCTCAACATCCCTGTTTCTTTAGCTTGCGGGGATTTCCTGCAATTTTATCGGGATTTTCGCTGTTCGTCGCGCCATGCATAAATGGCTTGTGCGATGGAGTTCAAAGGGAGTTCCTTCGTAACAGCCCCCATGCCCATTGCCACCATCGGCATGCCGTATACCACGCTGGATTCCTTATTCTGCCCGATGGTATGTGCACCGCTTTGTTTCATTTTTAAAAGCCCATTCGCTCCGTCGGCGCCCATACCCGTGAGTAAGATGCCTAATGCCGAATTCCCTGCTGTTTTAGCGACCGACTCAAACATTACGTCCACGGATGGGCAGTGCCCGCTAACCTTTTCGCCCTTTTTACAACGCACGCGAAAGCCGCCTGCATATTTTTCCAATGTCATATGGTATTCTCCCGGTGCTACGAGAGCGCAGCCCGGACGGAGAATATCGCCGTCTTCTGCTTCCTTTGCGGCAAGCTTTGTGGTATTGTTAAGCCTTTCGGCGTAAAGCTTTGTGAATACCGGCGGCATGTGCTGCACAATGAGGATACCGGGTAGGTCATTGCGAAGCTCAGATAATATTCTCGCGGTCGCTTCCGTGCCTCCCGTAGACGCACCGATGGCGATGACGCAGGCGTTCCCGCACTGCGCGGTGTTCAATGTATTTTCCTGCCTATGCGGCGTATTTTTATGTTGACCTACCTTGGCGATAGAGGCGATTTTCAGCTTTATGATGAGTTCACTTGCAAATGCCGCCCGGCCTTCGCCCGACTCTGATGGTTTGCTCTCAAAGTCTACCGCACCTGCCTGCAGCGCATCAAACACAATGCCGCTTGCGGAACTTACAATAATCACCGGTACCGGATGCTGCGGCATAAGCTTTTTTAAAAAATCGATACCGTTCATGCCCGGCATTTGAACATCGAGCGTCATAACGTCAGGATTGAGCGCTTCGACCTTTTCGAGAGCCTCAAACGGGTCGTTCGCGGTGCCGACAACCTCTATGGCCGCGTCCTTTCCGATTTCATTTGCGATGAAGTGGCGCGCGAACAGGGAATCATCCACGACGAGCACGCGAATTTTTTTGAAGGGAATAACGATCACCTGCCTTTCAGGCCTTATGGTAAATGGATGGCATTACATAGGTAAGCTTTGTGTTGCTTCGATCGAGCGATTCGGACTGCCCCACAATTAGGTAACCGCCCGGCGCAAGCGCATCGTAAAAACGGTTCACCAGCTCTGTCTTGGTCTTTGACTCGAAGTAAATCATAACGTTTCGGCAAAAGATTACATGAAACTTCTTTTTGAAGGGAAACACCTTTTCCATAAGATTAAACGGGCGGAAAATCACTTCCTGACGTAGATTGTCCTTCACTTTCCACCGCCCGTCTGGGAGTTCCGAGAAGTACGTGAGCTTCCACACCTTAGGGAGCGAATCAACCGCCTCAGCACCATATATGCCGGCACTTGCGAAGTTAAGTACCTTTTGTGAGATATCGGTAGCGAGTATTTTTTTATCCCACGACGGAGCGTCGCTTTTGAAAAACTCCTGCGTCACCATGGAAAGAGTGTAGGCTTCCTCACCCGTAGAGCTGCCCGCACTCCAAAGTCTGAGGTCGCGGTCCTTTACGTTTGATTGAAGCTCCGGCAATATGTGTGTACGGTAGAATTCAAAATGATCCCATTCCCGCATGAAGTAAGAATAGTTTGTAGTGAGATAATTAAGTATATTGCTTAGTTCCGCACCCGTCGGGTCGGCAAACACAAAATCGAGGTACTCGGTATAGTTATCGTAGCCGTTGCGGACAAGATACTGGTTGAGCCTGCCCTCGATGAGCACGCGCTTTTTTGTTAAGTTGATGCCGAAGCGATCACGAAGGTATTCGGTAAGCCTCACAAAATCGCGGTCGCTGATGCGGATGACCCCAATGCCGTCCAGTCCGTCCATACGCATAAACCCCTTGTTTGCTATGGTTATTCCTCGTTGAGGAGCTCGTCGGCATCCAATATAAGCGTTACCTTATCGTTTTCGGTTCCGAAGCCGCATATGTAACGGTTTAGCTCATACGCACCGTAGGAGGGGGGTGCTACGATTTTCTCGTCAGGAATGGTGAGCACCTCACTTACGCTGTCCACAATAAGCCCCGCAAAAAGGCCGCCCGTTTCCATAACGATCACGCAGGTGCGCTCATCGTAAGGGATTGCAGGCTTTTTGAATTTAAGCCGTATGTCGATGACAGGCACAATCTTGCCGCGCAAATTGATGATCCCTTTCACATGGGCGGGAACGTCCGGAAGCGGCGTAATGGGATAGATGCCGATAATTTCGTTTACTGAGCTGATGGCGACGGCAAAGCTTTCCTCCCCCACCGGAAATGTTAAATACCTGCCGTATTGCGTGTCTTCCCGCTCTACAAGAAGCGTGCTCTTCATCTCTTCCATATAGGACCTCCTGCTTATTAAAGGAACATATCCACAATGAGCCCGCGGATATCGTCTGCAATGTTCAAAAGCTTGATGCGGTCGGACTCATTTTTTAATACTTCAGCTGCCATTTCGTCGAGCCGCTGGTTGACCTTGCGGATTACAGAATATACCTTGTGCCTGCCGCGCGCGTCAAACTGGCTGAGTTTTAAGAATGCATAGGAATTAGTGATAGTGGTGCTGATAAGCTCGCTTATGAGTTCGCGGTATTTCTGGTATTCTGAGAGATCCGCGCGTCTTGCGACCATTTCCCCCTGTTTGTAAATCTTTTCCTTGAGCTGGCCGATGTAGATTTCGTAGTCGGAACGGTCCCTTTTCTGCATCTGCTCCTCAAAACTATGGGAAATGCCCGTATCCACCTTAATACGGCCGGATGCGGGCGAAACGCTTTTTTTCACGCTTACTTTTTCTATTTCTCTAATATCCATGCTCTGTCGTCTTATAAGGAAACTTACTCGGCGACGGCTACGGACGCCACACCACTTTTGGCAAGGTGCGCCCATGCACCGCGCAGTTCCTCAAGGAGACTCGCTACTGCGAGGATGGGCTCGGTGTTCTTTTGAAGATTGCCTTCTATGATCTCGTCGATCATGTATTGATAAAGACGCATCAGCTCGTGCGCGAGATCATAGCGGAAATCGAGGCTCGTTATGAGCTCAAGCAAAATGCGCTGCGCCTTTTGAAAGCAGGTGTTTACTTTCTCATAATCTTTGCTTTCAACAGCGAGACAGCCGAGCTTTAGCTGCTTGATGCAGCCGTCGTACAGCATTACGATGAGCTCGGCGGGATTGGCGGTAAGAATGCCCTGCTGCTTATAAGCATCCTGCGGATTTGGTTTTGTATACATGGCTCTCCCTCTCCCGTCAACTCATAGTGCCTAATAGCGAAGAAATCCAGCTTGTTTGGCTGTTGAGCTTAGCAAGCGAGGTCTCCATGGCGGAAAAGCGAGCGTAGTATTTTTCCTCGTTGTTGGATAGCCAGTCCTCCAAGTCGCTCAGCCTTGTCTCTGCCTGACTGAGCGCAGTTGCGTTCATATCGAGCGTGTTCGCGGTAGTATAGGAAACATAACCGCTCATCACGGTGGAAATGCGGCTCATGAGGCCGCTCTCGGCATTCTTCACGCTTGCGTCCGTCGAGGAGCTGGTCGAAGTGAAAATTGCCGTGACCTCGGTGGGATTTTTCTCTATAGCCGCGCGAAGTTTTTCCTTGTCGACGGTAATCTTGCCGCCGTCTTTGTAGTAGCCGGTGGTAAGGCCAATCTCGGATGCGCTCTTGCCCGTGCTTTCGACTGCCGTGTAAAATGCGCCGCGGAGGGTGGACATAAGGTTTGAAAGTCTGTTGTCACCCCGCAACAGGCCGCTCTTAGCTTTTTCGTCCCACTGCTCCGCCTGCTTTTCGGTAAGCTGATCGCGCTCGGCATCGGTTAGCGGATCGTAAACGGAATAGACTTCCTCTTTGAGTTTGTCCTGCAGACTTACGATGAGTTCGTTGTACTTATCGATAAAGCTCACGATTTTATCAACCGTGGCAGCTACATCGCGCTCGACATCGAACTCAATCGCTGTATCGCTTTGTGCTTTGAGCGTATAGGTAATGCCGTCAATCGTAAAGTTATTGGAGGACTTTTCCACATTCACGCCTTCGATTTGCAATAGGGCGTTTGTGCCGAACAATTCGCCGCCCTCAATACCGGAAGCGTTGCCTGCACCGAAGAAGTTGCCGAGACCGTTTTCAATTTTCACGGAGCTCGTCGCACCCGTGGTCGCACCCGTGATGCTAAAACCTTGTTTAAGGGTGCTGTAGCTCATGGTTACGCCGGCCTTGGTGTTGGAGTTGACCTTGTTGACCACTTCCGAAATTGTGGCGTTTTCACCAAACGAAAATGTCTGATTGTTGATGGAGAAGCTAAACGACTTAACGATGATATCCGCGCCGGGCTGGCCATCTTCACCGATCTCACCGGGTATGGTCTCCTCGTGAAACACGAAGCCGGCCAAATCTCCGATTTTTGTATTTGCTTTGACACTGTCGCCGAGCTTTACGCTACTTGAAAAGCTTGCCGCAGAGGCGAGCTGTGTAATTTTATCGATGGTATAGGATCCGGAAACAGCGTTACTTTGCGCAGACACCTTTACGGCGGAGGTGGTTGTCGTAAGCGCGGCGCTGAAGATGTTATAGTTCTTTGAAAGCAGCATGTTTTCATTTTCGGCTGCGAGCGGATACAGATACTTCTCGCGGAAGTTCTTAATCTGCAAATTGACGGCACGATGAGCATCGCCGTACCATTGAAGCTTTGTGACGGCTTTTTGCTGCTTATCGACCTTAAACCGGTCGATCTCCAGAAGGCTTTTGACGATGCTTTCGGTATCGAGACCCGAAGCAAGGCCTGTAAGCCTAAGCGTGGACGAGTTGAGACCGTTGACTGCCATGGTAATTCCCTTTCCGCCTAAATCGGCAAGCCCGCTATGTGCATGCCTGACCGCTATTGATCGTTACGGTTACGGGGAATGAGAGATTTCCCACTTCCCGGTACTATATATATCGTCACTTTTTATGAAAACTGAATACGCTGTAAAAAGAAACACAATGCCTTGTTATCATGCTCCTAAGCTATTTTACAATTTTTAAGAATTGCTGTCGCAGGCGCAGATTCTTTCCCTTCATATATGCTTTTTCACTACCGGGGACAGCAGATTAAGGGCTGTGGTTTATAAAAAACCGGCAAGGGCAGAGCCCGGGAGAGAGAAAGCAAATGGGCTGCTTTGTTTAACAAGCAGCCCATCGCGCTAATTGCCTTAATACTTACCGAAATTTATGTCCGTCACGGCTTCACTTGGAGGGATATCCTCTTTCTTTTCTTCTGCCGCATTCGTATCGGAAACCAATATCGCCTTCTTTGTTCGGGTTGTCGCCTTCACCGGAGTATTTTCTATGGCACTTTGAAGCTTAAATTTACCGATCATGCCCTTTAAGAGCTCCGCCTGTCCGCTAAGCTCCTCGCTTGCCGCAGCCGCTTCCTCCGCCGTTGCGGAGTTTTGCTGCACCACCGTTGACATCTGCTCAATGCCTTTATCAACCTGCGAGATGGCTATAGCCTGCTCACCCGACGCATCTGCAATCATAGCGGCAAGAGATGTACCCTTTTCCATGCTTATTACGATGGTGGAAAGCGCTTTGGCGGTCTCGTCTGCAAGTTTCGTGCCTGCCTCCGTTTTTTGAATCGAGTTTTCGATGAGTGCAGCTGTCTCATTGGCTGCCTCAGCGCTCTTGGCTGCAAGGTTTCTGACCTCGTCGGCCACCACACCGAAGCCCTTGCCGTGCACACCCGCACGCGCAGCCTCGACTGCGGCATTTAGTGCAAGTATGTTTGTCTGGAATGCGATATCATCGATTACTTTAATGACCTTTGAGATATTTGCGGAGGATTCGTTTATCTCAGCCATAGCCGACTGAAGCTCTTTCATCTTCGCATCGCTTGCGACCGCACCATCGCGTGCGGAGACAGTTAACTCACGCGAGTTTTTGGCGTTTACGGCGTTTTGCTTTGTCTGATCAGCTATGGTCGCAATGCTTGCCGTGAGCTCTTCGATGGAGGCTGCCTGCTCGGTCGCGCCCTGCGAAATTGCCTGGCTTCCGTCAGACACCTGACGCGTACCCGCGGCCACCTGCTCTGCCGCAATGTTGATATCGCTTAAAACAGAGTTCAACGACTGCGATATGCGATTGACAGACACCTTGAGCGTACTAAAGTCGCCCGCAAACTCACCTTCAACTGTCTTAGTAAGGTCACCCGAGGCAACTCCCTCGAGCACCATACTTACTTCGCCGATTTGCGCACGAAGCGCTTCAAGTGATGAGTTAAGCGCATTTTTAATAATAGCGTGATCACCCTCATACTCACCCATAACACTTGTAGTAAGTTTGCCGTTCGCAAGATCCTTGAGAACAGAGGACGCTTCCGTGACAGGTGCTATTACAGCATCGAGCGTTTTGTTGATACCCTCCACCATTTCAAGGTAGTAACCCTTCATACCTTCGGTATCCGCGCGCGTTGAAAGCCTGCCGTGTGTGCCTGCATCCGCGAGCATGAGTATATTCTCGTTCATGCGGCCAATCGTTTCGCGCAATCGTGCGATGGCCTCACCCATAATGCGAAACTCGCCGCTCATCTTGGAGGGATCGATTACCTCTGCCTCAACGCCTTCTGCGAGTTTTTCAATTTGGTTGGATGTTGTCATGAGCGGCTTTACGACCATGCGGGTCAATAATAACCCGAGAAGCACCGCGAGCACGTTGCATACGACAAGCACGACCAGCAATAGCATAATGCTTTGCTCGCCATTTTCGGCAATCGTATCATGGGTAGTGCCCGCCTCCTCAACCACGAGGCTTTCAAGCCCGGAGAGGGAATCCTGCACCTTATTAGCGGCTTCGTCTGCCTTTAATAATATGATGGAAGCCTGGCTGTCACGGCCTTCAATGGATGCTTCCATTGCCTGCTTGCTCTGTTTGCGAGAAAGCTCTATATCTTCCTTAAGTGTGTCAAGAAGTATCGCGTGCTCTTCATTAAGAAGCGGCCGGACGGAGTCGAGCGTATCCTGCATGAGCACATACTTTTTTTCTATGTTCTCAAGTCCTGTTTGTTTTTGCCCTGCATTGTTAATGGACATCATGTTGTTTACGATCATGCGCGTTTGCTGAAAATACTGTATTACCTCGGACAGCTTTGCAATGGACTGCGTGTTTTTGTTGTACAGATCGTCCGTTCCGTTTAGGATTGTCCTAAGCGTTACCACCGATTGCACACCGAGTGCTGTGATTAAAAACGCGATTATAAGAAAGCTTGCAAGCACCTTATACACGGTTTTTGCTTTTTTGAACCACTTCATGAGCATTTCCCTCCCATAGTGTTCACGTATCAAAAGCACCGCTTCTGATGTTTCGGTTACAAATCACAGTTGTTACATAATTCTCTTATTCTTTTATATATCGTGATTTTAACGAACTACCATAATAGGGCGAAGTCCATCCCTGAATATTTTTTTGATTCTCAGACAAAAAATTGGCTGTAGTACTTTCAACACTACAGCCAATTTTTATTGTACTTACTTAATATTTTCCGAAATCGTCTTGCGTAACGTCCATAGAAGGAACCGAAGCCTCTATGTCTATGTTCGAGGTTGCCTTTTTCTCAGCACTCGCTTTGTCACTTGAAAGCGTAAATTTACCGATCATGTTCTTTAAAAGCTCCGCCTGTCCGCTAAGCTCCTCGCTCGCGGCAGCCGCTTCTTGTGCCGTGGCGGAGTTTTGCTGTACCACCGTAGACATCTGCTCAATACCCTTGTCAACCTGCGCTATGGCCGTAGCCTGCTCATTTGAAGCAGCTGCGATCCCCTCCGTAAGCGACGCGCCCTTTTCCATGCCGCTGACGATGGAGGTAAGCGCCTTGGCGGTTTCGTCTGCAAGCTTTGTGCCGGCCTCCGTCTTACGGATTGAGTTTTCAATGAGCGAAGCCGTCTCCTTGGCTGCTTTGGCACTCTTGGCGGCAAGGTTTCTGACCTCCTCCGCCACCACGCCGAAGCCCTTGCCATGTACGCCCGCACGAGCGGCCTCGACTGCAGCGTTTAGCGCCAGTATGTTTGTCTGGAAGGCGATATCGTCAATTACCTTGATAATCTTTGAGATATTGGCAGACGAAACGTTAATCTCAGCCATGGCCGACTGAAGCTCTTTCATCTTCGCATCACCCGCAACCGCACCGTCTCGTGCGGAAACGGTTATCTCGCGCGAGTTGTTGGCGTTCAAGGCGTTTTGCTTCGTCTGCTCGGCTATGGTCGCAATGCTTGCAGTAAGCTCTTCAATCGATGCCGCCTGCTCGGTTGCACCCTGCGAGATTGCCTGGCTTCCGTCGGATACCTGACGGGTACCCGCAGCCACCTGTTCTGAAGCGGTGTTAATATCGTCGAGAACGGAGTTTAACGACACCAATATGTGGTTGACGGACGCTTTTAACGTATTAAAGTCGCCCGCGAACTCACCTTCTACGGTCTTTGTAAGGTCGCCCAAGGCAACGCCTTCGAGCACCATACTTACCTCGCCAATCTGAGCGCGAAGCGCTTCAAGTGTAGAGTTAAGCGCATTTTTAATGATGGCGTGATCGCCCTCATACTCACCCATAACACTTGTGTTAAGGTTGCCGTGCGCGAGCTCGTTGAGAACAGAGGATGCCTCTATAACGGGCGCAATCACCGCATCGAGCGTTTTGTTGATACCTTCAACGATGTCGCAGAACGCGCCTTCGTGAGCGCTCGCATCCGCACGAACGGAAAGCCTGCCTTCTCTTGCGGCGTCTGTGAGCATGTTTACATCTTCCTCGAGCTTTTTGAATACACTCAGCACCTGCACGAACGCACCGCTGATGCGGACAACTTCGTCTTTACCCTCATAAATTTTGTCCCTGTCGATGGGAATATCTAAGTTTCCGCCCGCCATCTGTGAAGCAAGCACCGCGAACTTATTAAGTGGTGCGCCGATCGTACGGTTAAACAGGATAGCGACCGCAAAAGTGATGAGAAGCGCAACGCCGCTAGCGATACACATGAACAGCGTGTTGACGCCTATGCTCTCCTTTTGCGTGGAAAGGCTTAAATTGGCCTGATTCTGAAGATAATTCATGGCCGTGGTCAGTGCAAGCTCCACATCGGAAGCGGAGGCCTTTGCATCTTTAGAGGCCAGCATCTCTCCTGCCTTCTTTATGTCTGTCTGCGCGGTGGTCAAGATATCGTCGCGCATTTTATCGAAAGCAACGGAAGCATCTTCAATATTCTGGCAGAGCCTAACGCCCTGCGTATCGGTGCAGACCACGCGCAGGTCTGCAAGGTTCTGTTTGAAGCTCCAATTCTGTGCGTTAATTTTTAGCTTGGCACCGTCGATTGCTTTGCTGTCGAGCAGCACATCGCTCATAAAAACGCGCTGCATCTCGAAGCTCCCCATCATTTCGCCTACGTAACCTTGGGATATGCCGTAGTTCTTAAAAATGGATTCGCTGGTTGTATGCGTTTTTGAAAGCATGGCTGCAGAGAACACGGTCGTTCCAACCAAAAGCAACATAAAAAATACAAATACAGTGTTGAGTTTAGACGCAATAGTGGCACCGGTTAGAATTTTGTTAAAAAGTTTTTTCATTTGCATATATCCTTATTTTTTATTACCTAATACTGTGTATATAGTACAGACCGCAAAACGCCTTTTATCGCTATCAAAGCAATAGCTTTACGATCGAGTAAAAATATAAGAACTCTAGCCTGCGAGCACTTTATAAACGACCATCACCGGCACCGATTATAGTGTTTCGGTTACAAATCGCGATTTTTGTGTAATTTTGTCGTTATTTTTATATCGTCATTTTTTGCATTTGCATTATATAAAAGTTTTGCACAGCTGACTATTTGTTCGATACGAACAAAAAATTGGCTGTGGCGTTTTCGTCGCCACAGCCAATTTTCTGTTCTGTTTATTTAATATTTACCGAAATCGCCGTTTGTAACGGTCTTAGG
>JAEZLG010000028.1 GCA_023435855.1 Bacillota bacterium
CTTTGGATAGCTCATGCGTGATGCGCGCACCGCCGCAGCAGAGTATAAAGCGCTCGCGTACGCCCTCCGCTTCCATGAGTTCAACAAGCTCCGTAAGGTTTTGGATATGTACGTCTTTTTGGGTGACGGTCTGCGATACGAGAAGCACATCTGCGTTAAGCTCGATAGCTTTCTTCAAAAACTCCTCGTTTTCTACCTGCGCGCCTAAGTTGTACGCTTCGATCATATCGTAGCGTTCAAGACCGTAATGCCCCGCAAATCCCTTGCGGTTCATAATGGCGTCGATACCCACGGTATGCGCGTCTGTCCCCGTGGATGCGCCTACCACCACAACCTTGCGACCGATGTGCTCGCTGATGTAGCGGTTTAAGCTTTCCATATCCATCACGTCGGTCTCTACAGCCTGCTCGCGAATGGAGGTATAGTCAACCGAGTGCGCACAGGAACCGTATACGACGTAGAAGGTAAACTCCCTATCGAGCGTCTCACGGTGCGCGACGCTCGGTTCTAAAATACCCATAGCGCGGGCAAGCCTTCGCGCAGCCTCTTCTCCCTTATCGTCATTTTTCACGGGAAGGGTGAAGCTTACTTGCACTTTGCCGTCATTCATGGTGTCGCCATAGGCGCGAAGATGCGTAAGATCCAGGTTTTTATCATAGCTCTTGCCGGAGGTGTTGTAAAGTCCGCTGCTCATGATAGTTCCCTCCCTGTCATCAATTCCGTAAAGGGGTTGAAGTACATTCGATCCTTCTCTACAACGCCTGAGAGCCCTTTACCGCCCGTACGGGAACGCTTGATGTCGGCAAAAACGCCTCGTTCAAGCGTGCTGAAAAGCCCAAGCTGCTCGATCTCTTTTAAAAGCGCTGCGGCCTTATTGAGCACCTCATCGGCACGAGAGGCGATAATACCGTCTTCCTTAAATGTAATCTCTTCGCCGAGATCCTTCATTGTTCGGAAAATGTAGCGCGCGTTTTCGATGGCGAGCGCGCGGTCGCTCATAAACGGCGTGTGGATGGCCTCGGTCATCATACCTAAAAGATGAATCTTTTGACCGGTTATGACGGTGACCGCGTTAAAAAGCGCGTCCTGTACATGTCCTCTAAATATGTTACCTGTCATAAACTTGGTGGGCGGCATGTATTTTAGCGGCGCGTTAGGGAATATCTCCCGCGCCATCTGCGCCTGCGCCAGCTCAAATAAAAAGCCGTTTTCCAGATCCGGGCTTATTTCAAACGCATGACCGAGACCCATTTGCTTTTCGGGAAGCCCTGCGCAAATCGCAAACTGTTCATTTAAGAACTGGGAAGCAAGCACCGTATGCGCTTCCTCCACCGCGTCGGCGGTGGTGAGGTAATTATCCTCACCGGTATTGATGATGACCCCCGCAAAGGCATTGATGACGCGCGAAAAATATTGGTCCACAATGGTACGCTGCATGTTGATATCACGGAACAATATGCCGTACAGCGCGTCGTTTAGCATAACGTCGAGTCTTTCAATAGCGCCCATGGCGGCAATTTCCGGCATGCAAAGCCCGGAGCAGTAGTTGCACAATCGAATGTAGCGGCCTTCTTCTTTGCCGACTTCATCCAATGCGGCGCGCATAAGGCGGAAGTTTTCCTGCGTTGCAAAGGTGCCGCCAAAGCCCTCCGTGGTTGCACCGTAAGGTACATAGTCGAGGAGGCTTTGACCCGTGGTACGTATAACCGCAATCACATCTGCACCCTGTTTCGCTGCGGCTTTGGCCTGCACGATATCCTCATGGATATTGCCCGTCGCCACAATCACGTATAAATAGGGACCTTCCTTGTCCGGATGCTCCTTAAAAAAGGCGTTGCGGTGTGCGACGTTATTGCGTATGCGCTCTACCGTATGTAAGGCATACGGCATAACGGCTGCACGTATCTCTTTGTCCGTATGCGGTCGTAGTTTTGTAAGGTCTAAAGAGTTTTCTGCAACCGCCTCCGCAATCTCTTGCGGGTTCAAACCCGTTTCCGCAATGGCATTGCCGATAAAATAAGCCGCGCCGGAATGTAAAACGCCCTTCTCGCGAAGATGATCCACAACGATGTTCGGAAGCGGTACTTCGTTCGAGTTTACATTGTCCACACCTAAAAGGCGGCAGACCGCGCGCTCCACCGCTACGGTTGTATTTTGATCGATAAAGCGCTGCGTATCGAGCGCGACACGTCTTGCGCTTTCGCGCGCGCTTTTAACGAGAGATTTGTTTAGGTTGAGCTTGCTCATAAGGCCCCTCCGGTTTCGGTCTTGGTTTATCCTGTCGAGAGCGGAAGTGCCGCCCTCGACAGGATGGTTTTTTGCATCATTCGTGGCTCGCGCGTTCGCTCCGCGCAAGCCCTTTTGGCTCCATGGAAAGCGCCTGGCCTTCAAGAAGCCCTGCGACACCGACGAGCTTTTTCTCGCGTTCTTTGCGGCAAACGTCGCAGGTGCAGCTTTCCTGATAATGCTCGGGTTCTGTATAGGTTGTGATAACGCCTTCGAAGTTTCGTAGTACAACCTTGTGGGGCGCCTGGCTTATGATGTACGTGGGCATGACGGGGGTCTTGCCGCCGCCGCCCGGTGCGTCCACCACGAATGTAGGCACGGCAAATCCGGAGGTATGCCCGCGCAAGGATTCGATAATCTCGATACCCTTGGATACGGGGGTGCGGAAATGCTCCAATCCCATACTGAGGTCGCATTGGTAGATATAGTACGGGCGCACGCGTATCTTCACAAGCTCGTGCACGAGCTTTTTCATAACATGCACGCAGTCGTTCACACCCGCAAGGAGCACGCTCTGGTTGCCCAAAGGTATGCCTGCGTCCGCGAGCCTTGCACAGGCTAAAGCGGACTCCAAAGTGATTTCGTTGGGATGGTTAAAGTGCGTGTTGAGCCAAACGGGGTGGTATTTTTTGAGCATGTTGCATAGCTCAGGGGTAATGCGCTGTGGCATCACGACAGGCGTGCGCGAGCCGATGCGGATAATCTCCACATGTTCGATGGCGCGAAGGCTTGAAATGATGTATTCAAGCATCTCGTCGCTTTGAATGAGCGCATCGCCGCCGCTGAGCAATACATCTCGCACAGTAGGTGTGTTTTTGATGTACTCGATACACTTATCCACCTGGGAACGTGGTACGGCGCTGTCCTTTTGCCCGGCAAAACGCCTTCTTGTGCAGTGACGGCAGTACATGGCGCACTGGTCGGTGATAAGCATTAAAACACGGTCGGGATAGCGGTGCGTAAGCCCCGGTACGGGAGAATCGGTGTCCTCATGCAAAGGGTCGCGAAGGTCCGCCGCCGCGTTATGCAGCTCACTTGCCGTAGGTATGGCTTGCTTTCGCACGGGGTCATGCGGGTCGTTTGGGTCGATGAGCGAAAGATAGTACGGCGTGATGGCCATGCGGAGCGCACCAAGGCATGCTCGCACACCGTCCTCCTCCTCCGGGGTGAGGGCGATGTACTTTTTAAGCTCATCGAGCGTTTCAATACGGTTTTTGACCTGCCATTTCCAGTCGTTCCATTGTTCGTCATTTACTTCAGAAAACAGCGCGCGGTTGGACGAATTCATATTGTCGCTCCTTTTGAAGATTATGGGAGTTTAGCAATATATGGAGTTGAAAAGCTCCCTGATCTTGGCGTTCTCACGCAGCACATTGAGCGTTATTTCGGCGTGGTCCTTGGAATAGCCGTTGCCGACAATCATCGTCACGTCCTTGCCGATTCCCTCAGCGCCCAAGGCAGCACGGGTAAAGCTTGTTGCCATGGAGAAGAAGTATACGATGCCGTTGTCGCGCACGGGGAGGATTGCGCTCATTTCGCAGGCTTCAATGTTGACACAGCTGATGGAAACATCGTATTCGCGTCCGCCGTTTGCATTAAGAGCCTTTTCGAGCACGTTCACGGGTTCAGTGGCGGAAGCTACGATTACCTCATGGCATACGCCGAGGTCGAGAAGCTTTTGCACCTGGCTTTCGCGGCGCACAAGAGCCACGACGCGACCGGTGTTTCCGACCTTTTTCATGGCTTCATAGCAGCAAAGCACGCCGCTCTTGCCGTTTGCGCCTATGACGAGAACGCTGTCCCCTTCTTTGGGAAGCTTGCGGGCTTGTGCGGGTGCGCCTGCCACGTCGAGCGCTGCAAGGGCGAGGGCTTCCGTCATATCGTCGGGCAATTTAGCGTAAATGCCGCTCTCGAATAAAACGGCCTTCGCTTCCACGTCCAAGCGATCGATATCCATGTGAATTGCGTTAATCTTTTCAATTTTGAGCGGGGTTAAAGAGAGCGAAACGAGAGATGCAATCTTATCGCCTACCTTGAGGTCGCGATCCTTAAGGTCTTCACCAATGTAAGCGACTTTGCCGATGAACATGCCGCCTGAGCCGGTAACAGGGTTTTGCTGCTTGCCGCGTTCATTCACGATGCCAAAGATCATTTCCTTGATCTTCTCTTCGTCGTGGCCACAGGCTTCTTTAATTTGCGTGAAAGAGGCGGAATCGATGTTGAGGGAGATTACGTCACAGATGATCTCGTTGGAGTAAAGCTTCTCCATGTCGTTGTCGATTTTCCATGCCGCCTGCGTTAAAACGCCCTTCGTCTCGATCACGCGGTGTGCACCGTACTTGTTGCCCTTCATTGCCATAGAAATTTCCTCGCCTTTCAAAATAGAATATAGAGTTAACGCTCTTGAATACTTAAGATTTCACGCGCTTCGTCCGGCGTGGCAATGGGGCGGCCGAATTCCTTCGCAAGCCGCACGACTTTTTCCACAAGCTCGCCGTTAGAGTTAGCAAGAACGCCTTTTTCGAGATAGATATTGTCCTCAAAGCCGATGCGCACATGACCGCCCATGATAATGGTCATGGCGGCAACGGGGAACGCAAAGCGGCCTACGCCCGCAGCGGTCCATGTTGCACCCGCGGGAATGCTTTCACGCATAAACACGAGGTCACGCGGTTCACCGCTTATTCCGCCGTTTACACCAAGCACGAAATCAAAATGCATGGGTGCCTTGATATGGCCTTTTTTATGAAGCCTTAACGCCATGTCGATCATGCCCTTGTCGAATACCTCAAGCTCGGGCTTGATATTTCGCGCATTCATCTTTTGCGCAAAATCGATGATCATGTTTTCGGTGTTCACGAAAACATCGTCACCGCCGAAGTTGCATGTGCCGCAGTCGAGTGTGGCCATTTCAGGGTTCAAAGTGATAGGCTGCAGGCGCTCGTCGTTGGTCATGCCTACGGCACCTCCCGTGGAGGGCTGAATGATGACGCCGGGGCATTTTTCATAGATTGCATCCATGCAAGCCTTAAAGCGCGCAGCGCTTTGGGTGGGCGTGCCGTCGTCCTCGCGCACATGAAGATGGATAATGGCCGCACCCGCCTTGTAGGCAAGGTAAGCCTCATTTGCGATTTCTTTTACCGTATACGGTACGGCGGGGTTGTGCTTTTTTGTGACCTCCGCGCCGCAGATGCATGCGGTAATAATGAGCTTTTCCATATTTCCTCCCTACTTAATACGCTGTTTGTCCTTGGGCACCACACAGGTACCGCTTGCACGGCAAACCACGATGGGTTCTTCTAAAACGTCGCAGGCGGACTCGTTAATGTCCGGGCGCGGCGCAATCACCTTTTTGGCTTCGAAAGTCATTTTGCGCGAGGTGTTGCCCTTTGACGTAATCTCTCCCGTGGCCTCGATGAAATCGCCCGCATAAACGGGGGCTAAAAACTCCACCATGTCGTAGGCCTTAAAAAGCCCTTCGTCGCCGTCGTTTAGAATAAGAAGTTCCGTAGCCACGTCGCCGAACAGCGCAAGCATACGCGCGCCGTCCACAAGGTTGCCGCCGTAGTGCGCGTCATGCGCGCTCATGCGAAGCCTGATGGTCGATTTCATAAAAACCTCCGTTGCATATAGTGCGTTCTGTTTTTATAGGGATACCTTTTAAATAAGAAAGTGGCGCGCATCCACCCGCCTATACAAGCGGGTTAATAGCGCACCATCTTAAAGAAAACGAAAGAAAAAAGCTATTGATAAGAGAAAACTCTCATCAATAGCGCATCATCCGTTTGAAGATGACAGTTGCGCGGCTCTGAGCCACACACCCTGCCGCACGCGGCTTAAGCCCCGTCGCGCGACATCGGCGAAAAACGCATTCACACGCGGCATCAGGCGCTTAAGCCCTTAACATCCGGTGTTACCTCATTCCCCGCACCTCTATTTATCGATATTCAGTTGATAATTTACTATATCGCAGTTTTCCCGCGTTTGTCAATGGGACCTGCAGCTGCAGCCACTTATATATTATAGGATCCCCACCCATGCAAGCAGCGCGCCTATAACACCCGCAATCAGGGTAAGAAAAATGGGGTTTACCTTGAACCGTATGTTCACAAAGGCCACCGCGGCAAACACCGCGAGCGGGAACCATAATACACTCGTCAATGGCGATGCAAGAAAGGATGTAAGCGTCGTGCCGGGCAACAGTGCAACCGCAGCCGCGATGGTGGTCGCCGCCGCCGCAATAAGCCCCACAGCCGTGGGCTTCACACCCATTAAAATTCCTGAAACCAAGCTGCTCTCCCGATAACGCTTGATGAAATGCATCACAAGTGTCACGATGATAAATGACGGAAGTATTACACCAAGCGTCGCCGCGAGCGCACCTAAGATACCCGCATCGAGGTAGCCTACATAGGTAGCGGCATTTATGGCAATGGGCCCGGGCACAATCATGTCGAGTGCGTTGAGGTCTGCAAACTGCTCTAAGGTTACGTTGAACTTTTCGCTTTCTTGAACGATCATCGAAAGCATGGCATACCCGCCGCCAAAACCTGCAACTCCGATTTTTAAGAACGCCCAAAAGAGCGCGGCGTACTCAAGAAACATGCTTACCGCCCTCCTTTTCCTTCTTTGCGGAGAGTATTCTCGCGTAGATAATGCCTAAGATGCCACCGCCCAATACGATAAATACAACGCTGATATCCGTAAAGAGTGTGAGAACAAACGCGGTAACCATAAGCGTTATAGAAAAAGCGCTTTTAACGTTGTGCTTCCCGAGCGAAAATGCGGCAGATAGTATGAGTGCGGCCGATGCTGCGCGTATGCCCTCAAACGCACCATAGAGCGGGCCCTCGCGCGGTATGAGACTTAAAAGTACCGTAGCAAGCACCATCAGCACGAAGGCCGATATAGTCGCCCCGAAACTTGCAACGAGCATGCCTATTGTACCCGCAGCGCGCCTGCCCACAAATGAAGCGCAATTTACGGCGATTACACCCGGCAAAGTCTGCGCAAGTGTCGCATATTCCATAAACTCCTCGCGCGGCATGAGCTTATTTTTTTCCACCACGTCCTTTTCGATTACGGGAAGCATGGCCAGCCCGCCCGCAAATGTAAACGTGCCCGCTTTGAAGAATATAACAAAAAGCTCCCAAAGCGTTTTAAAATCGGTTTTCTTCTTTTGTTCCAAAAATATGTTCTCCTTATATAAGGTAAGGCGATCCGGCTTACGGCTGCCTTTTTTATTATAGGTGCAATGCTCGCCGCTTTCGAGGTGCCGATCGCAGGTATATGTTGTCCACATCATCAAAAAACAGCTGCCCTTAAGCAGCTGTTTTAATCTTTATACGGTCTTATTTACTTATGCCTTTTCGCCGTTCTTCCCGTTTAGCTCCTTTGTTGACCCGTTC
>JAEZLG010000062.1 GCA_023435855.1 Bacillota bacterium
GTTTGGAGACGGGGATTGATGTGTCAAAAGGCATTCCCTACCGTTCCGACCAGACCGGCTTCACCTGGTGCATAAGGCCTATTGTAAACATCGAGATGTGGCATATGACCAATCCCGAGGAGGACACTCTTTTAACGGATTTGGATTTTCAAATAAAAATGGCGAAAGGTATCTTTAACGGCATTGTGGCGTATATAACGGCGAAGGCAGGATGATAGACTCCGGGAAACCCTTGCGAAAAAGCCGACTTTTTGTATAGCTTTCACTTCTGTACATCTTTCCTTGGCTACCTTATAATTACAATAAGGATGTAATGATCTTATTTTATCACCCATTTAACTTTATAAGAGCGGGGGTTGTTTCATGGCGGGCAAATTCACGAAGACCGAGAAAAGCTGGATGATGTATGACTGGGCAAATTCGGCGTACTCAATTTTGGCTGCGTCCATTTTACCCATTTTTGCAGGCGTTGTAGCCGAACGCGCCGGGGTCGATTCTGTGCGCCATGCGTCAGACTGGGCGTGGGCGGTTTCCGTTTCCGCGCTAATCATCGCAGTGCTTGCACCGATCTTGGGCGCAACGGGCGACTATAAGGGCATGCGGATGCGCATGTTCATTGGCTTTGTGCTTCTTGGTACGATTGCCACGGGGCTTTTGCCTTTGGTGGGTTTCTATCCCGCTTTTTTAATGCTGTTTGCTGTAACAAATCTCGCTTTTGCGGGTGCAAATGTGTATTATGATTCGTTTCTTATTGACGTCACCACGCGCGAGCGCATGGATAAGGTAAGCTCATGGGGGTTTGCACTTGGCTACATCGGGGGCAGTACCATCCCGTTTGTTTTGAGCATAGCGCTCTACATGCTCTCAAGCGATGGTATGATACCCCTTCTACCGTTTGATTCTAATGTGGCTATGAAGATAGCCTGCGCTATTACGGCTGTTTGGTGGCTGGTATTTTCCATGCCTTTTATAAAAAACGTCAAACAGGTTTCCTATATAGAACGCGACGGTCATGTGGTGCGCGACAGCATAAAGCGCACGCTTTCAGGCTTTAAGGAATTTACCAACGATAAGGCGCTGTTCCGTTTCTTTATAGCATATTTTTGCTATATCAACGGCGTTGGTGCCATCATTATGATGGCAAGTAAACTTGCCGATACCATAGGCATCGGTGCGCTTTACATCATAGGCGGGCTTTTCCTTACGCAGATTGTAGCGTTCCCCTGTTCCATTCTCTACGATAAACTCGGTGAGCGCTTCGGGCATAAGAATATGATTCTCGTGGGTATCGCAACCTATATCGTGGTATCCATCGTGGGCTTCTTTATGTACGAAGGCTGGCAGTTTTTATTGCTTGCATGCCTTGTAGGGACGGCGCAGGGCGGTATACAGGCGCTTTCGCGCTCGTATTTCGGCAAACTTATTCCCGATAAAAAGCGTGCGGGCGAATATTTCGGCTTCTATAACATTTTCGGCAAGTTCGAATCCGTGGTGGGCACCATGCTTATGGCGATTGTGCTCATGTTCAGCCGCGATGTGCATTATGGTGTCATCCCCGTGCTCGTGCTGTTTTTAATCGGCGGCGCACTTATGATAAAAGTACCGGGCGACAGAGCGCTTCTAAAAGAGGTTGATTGAGAAGCATGAGGGGCATCGCGAGCGCTTAAGGCAAACCTATTTGGAGCAGGGCATCGATGCTTTTCATGAGCATCAGGCGCTGGAGCTTTTATTAACCTTCGCTATCCCGCGAAAGGATACCAACGAGCTTGCACATAGGCTGTTAAAGCGGTTTGGCTCAATTAAGGCGGTTTTAAGCGCTGACCCGTACGAGCTTAAAAAAGAGCAGGGTATGGGTGAGCAGGCGGCGGTCTTATTATCGCTCGTAGGTGCGCTCAACAAAAAAACAAAGAATACAAACGTAAGAGCGAAGCTCGATACGCCGTCTGAAGCCGCGCGCTATTGTAAATTGCTTTTTGAGGGAAAACGCTACGAGGCAATGTACGCGGTATCGCTCGATAAAAAAAGGCGTGTAATCCATTTTGACCTTATCAGCAGCGGTACGCTTACAGAAACTGCAGCGTACCCGCGCCTTGTGGCGGAATGCGCTTTGCGACACGGTGCAAGCGGTGTGATATTGACGCATAACCACCCCTCAGGCGACGCGCAACCGAGTGCGGAGGATATTCAAACTACAAAACTTATGGTTCGTGCGCTGGAGCCATTGGGTATTGCGCTTAGCGACCATATCGTAATCGGTACGGATAAGGCGTTCAGCATGACGCAAAACGCGTTACTACAGCTTCACGAGCCTGTAGCTGAACTTCGTGTCGCACAAAAGGAGGAATAAGCATGTACTTTGAGCTTTATGACAAATGGCTTCACGAGCCAACGCTTGGCGAAACGCTCAGAGCGGAGCTACAACATATCGAAAATGACGAGAAGGAGAAAGAGGAACGGTTTTATACCGAGCTGACTTTTGGCACGGCGGGTCTTCGCGGCATTTTGGGTGCCGGGACCAACCGCATGAACATCCATGTGGTGCGCCGCGCAACGAAGGGGCTTGCCCAATACTTAAAATCCTGCGGCGATGCTTGCAACCGCGGGGTTGCAATTGCCTACGATGCAAGGCATATGTCAAAGGAGTTTGCCAAAGAGTCCGCGCTCGTACTTGCACAAAACGGCGTAAAGGTCTACCTTTTTGAGTCGCTTCGGCCTGTACCTTTGCTTTCTTTTACATTAAGACATTATAACTGCATAGCGGGCATTGTGATAACAGCCAGCCACAACCCCTCGCAATACAATGGCTACAAGGTGTACTGGGAGGACGGCGGTCAATGCGGCCCTAAACAGGCCGGTGAGATATTCAAGGAAATTTCTCGCGTGCCCTATTTTTCAGCACTGCCTATGGATGAAGAAAAGGCAAAGGAAACCGGTCTTTTAGCGTTAATCGGCGCGGAAGAGGACGAGGCATATTATGCTGCCACGCAAACGCTTTTGCAGCACCCCGCGCTTTTGAAGGAAAAGGGGAAGGACCTCAATATCGTTTACACGCCGCTGCACGGCTCAGGCCGCGTGCCTGTTTTAACATTGCTTTCGCGTGTGGGCGTTACAAACGTGAGCGTAGTGAAGGAGCAGGAGATGCCGGATGGGGCGTTCCCCACGGTATCAGCCCCCAACCCGGAGGATCCAAACGCTCTTAAGCTCGCCATAGAGCTTGCTCAAAAGGTGCACGCGGACGTGGTAATCGGTACTGATCCGGATGCCGACCGCCTCGGCGCAGCGGTTCGCCCCAAAGGAGGCACATTTAAGGTTCTTACCGGCAACCAGATCGGGTGTTTGCTTCTTCATTACCTTCTTTCCTCACTCGATGATAAAAAGGAGCTGCCTAAAAACGGGCTTGTTGTGAAATCTATCGTCAGCACGCGCATGGCAAACGCCATATGCGCGCATTTCAACGTTCAAATCGAAGAAGTGCTTACGGGCTTTCGTTTTATATCCGAGAAAATCGAGGAATGCGTCCAAACGGGGGAGAGAACGTTCCTATTCGGCTTTGAGGAGAGCTTTGGTTTCCTAGCGGGCGGGTTCTCACGCGATAAAGACGCAGTCTGCGCCGCTATGTTGTTGAGCGAGGCATGCGTATATTATCGAGAGCAAAATAAAACGCTCTATGATGTGCTCGAGGAAATGTATGCGCTTTACGGCTGTTATGTGGATGCGGTCAAGTCGTACACCCTCATGGGTAAGGAGGGTGTCGAAAAGATACAATGCGCCATGAAAGCGCTTCGAGAAAATCCCATACAGGAACTTGGCGGCTTAAAGGTGGCCTATGCGGAGGATTTTTCAAAAGATGAGCGCGTGCATGTATCATCGGGTACAATAGAACGGATCGGTCTGCCGCATTCGGATGTTTTGAGATACTTACTTGACGGCGGTGCATGGGTATGCATACGGCCATCGGGCACCGAGCCCAAGCTTAAGATATACATAGGTGTAAACGCTCCTGCAAAAGCGGAAGCGGAAAAGCTTAAAACCGAGGTCATGACTGCGATAGAGGCGCTTATAGATGAGCTTTTTGCGTAAATGCGCTTACTTTAAATTAGGTCGCAAACAGACTGTTTACGGCCCATTTTAACCATTATGGAAGCTTCACAAATTTTTTGCGAAAAGTGTAATTTCTCCAGTTGACATTTCAAATCGACTTTGGTAAGATAAACAAGCTGTCACGCACGAGGGCACAAAAGCCTTGGTAAACGGCGGCACACGGCACCTTGAAAACTGTATAGTGCAAGCATAAAGACGCAAACAAAGAAGC